>JBAYHB010000046.1:0-9516 GCA_041666365.1 Candidatus Babeliales bacterium
TATTTAGCAGAATTTTTATTATCAAAAGGCTATCACGTTCATGGTATTATTCGCCGCAGTTCAAGTTTAAATACCCAACGTATCGACGCAATCACGATTGATCCTCAAAACTCTGACGCGCGCCTTTCACTGCACTATGGCGATTTATCAGACCCTGGAATCTTGAGTGAATTAATTTGGAAAATAAAACCAGACGAAATTTATAATTTGGCAGCGCAATCACATGTTAAAGTTTCGTTCGATATGCCCGAATACACAGGAAACATTACAGGGCTTGGAACAACACGTCTTCTTGAAGCCATTCGCCGCAGCGAAATTACAACAAAATTTTATCAAGCCTCATCATCTGAAATGTTCGGCTCGCAGCCCGCGCCGCAAAATGAACAAACTCCTTTCTGTCCGCGAAGCCCTTATGCCGCAGCAAAATTGTATGCCTACTGGATGACGATCAACTACCGCGAGGCCTATGGACTCTTTGCCTGTAACGGCATTCTTTTTAATCACGAAAGTCCTCGCCGAGGGGAAAACTTTCTCACGCGAAAAATCACCTACGCCATAGCTCAGATGCTCCTTGGCAAACAAAAGAAGCTGGTAGTTGGCAACCTTGACACCTACCGTGATTGGGGATTTGCACCAGAATTTGTAGAAATGATGTGGCACATTTTACAACAAGCTACAGCTGACGATTACGTTGTTGGAACAGGTAAGAGTCACTCTGTTCGCTCATTTATCGAAAAAGCATTTGCCTATGCAGGCCTTACAATTGAATGGTTTGGACAAGGCATAGCAGAAAAAGGAATCGTTGCCTCATGCCATCAAAGATGGAAGAACATTATTGCGCCCGGCGCTTGCATCGTTGAAATTGACCCATGTTACTTCAGGCCTACAGAAGTTAACCACTTACAAGCCGATCCTTCAAAAATTCAAAACGCGTTGGGCTGGACGCCTCGAATCTCTTTTGATGAACTCATCGCCATCATGGTTGACCATGACCTACTTTTTGCAAACATCAAGCCGATTGGTGGGGGCCTGCGCATTTGCCAGGAAAAAAATTTTTTGTACACTGCACATCATAATGTTCTTGGCGGCGTCAAGGCGAGCAGCTGCAGGCCGTAGATTCGCTTAAGAGGGGCAGAAAGCCCCTCTTTTTATTTGATCACAAAATTAACAAGGCGATTGGGAACAACAAAACATTTAACAATTGTTTTGCCTTCAAGCCATTTCGGAATCAATTCCTGCGCGGTTACCTTGATCACTTCATCATCAGTACCGATGGCAACAACGAATGATGCACGCAACTTACCGTTCACTTGCACAGCAATTGTCGTTTCACTTTCTGCTGCAAGTTCATGATCAACGGTTGGCCAGACTGCATCAGCAAGTTGTTTTTGTAAAACAGTTTCAAAAAGTTCGCTTGCAAAGTGTGGAACCATAGCTGAAATTGCCGTTAAAAATTGTTCAAGCAACAGATGATCAAACAATAATTTTTGTTTTTCGACATCATTCAAATATTCCATGATTGCTGACACTGCAGTGTTGACTTTGAATTCATCAAGCCGCGCTTGATACACTTTTAAGAAACGGTGAAAGCGCTTATAACTTTCTTCTGGTGCTGCACTGCCTACAGGAAGCACGTTTTCAGGATTAACAATCCGGTCCCACAGACGATTCAAAAAGTTACGTACGCCTTTAATTGAATCAGATTGCCATTCGGTATCCATTTCTGGCGGGCCCATAAAGAGCATGTACATACGCAACGTATCGGCGCCAAGCTCTTCAACAATGTCATCTGGATTGACAACGTTGCCTTTTGATTTTGACATCTTTTCAACACGACCACTGACGGTTGATTTCATGCACACCATGCCTTGATTGAACAATTGTTTGAATGGTTCATCGAAGGGTAAAAAACCTTGGTCGTAAAGTACCTTGACGTAAAAACGCGCATACAATAAATGCAAGATCGCGTGTTCAATCCCGCCAACGTACAAATCAACGGGCAACCAATGCTTCATCGATTCGGCGTCAAACGGTTTATCTTTTAATTCTGGTTGCGGATAACGCAAGAAGTACCAACATGATCCAGCCCATTGCGGCATGGTGTTGGTTTCACGCTTAGCAGCGCCACCACACGTTGGACACGATGTATTAACCCATGCATCAATGCCGGCAAGAGGAGACTCGCCCGTTCCGGTTGGTTCATAACGCTCAACATCAGGTAAAACAATCGGTAATTGATCTTCCGGCACGGGAACTACACCGCAGGATGAACAGTGAACAAGAGGAATCGGCTCGCCCCAATAACGCTGACGTGAGAAAACCCAATCGCGTAATTTATAGGTTGTTTTTGGTTCAGCACAACCACGCGCTTGCAATGCTACAACAATACGCAGGGCGCCTTCAGTTCTCGCATCAAGTCCATCAAATTCGCCCGAATTGATAAGTATGCCATCATCTTCGAATGCTTGGGTGAGTTCGTTCATGGATTCGAGACGCCCTGCGGGCTCCTCACCACGAACGGTTTCCGACAAATGTGCCAACGTCCGTTCGTCCTGAGGAGATTGCGTAGCAATCGTCTCGAAGGATGCAGGCGCAATCACCTGAACAATCGGTAAATCATATTTTTTAGCAAAATCAAAATCACGTTGATCATGCGCAGGGACGCCCATCACCGCACCGGTACCATAATTTTTCAGCACATAGCTTGCAAGATAGACAGGAACTTTTTTATTGGTAAACGGATGAACAATAAACTGTCCCGTGAACACGCCTGTTTTCTCTTTGTTCCCAACAGTTCGTTCAAATTCATTAAGCAGTGCCGTTTCTTGTTGATATGCTTTGACAGCGGCGACTCTGTCTGCAGTAACAATTTTTTCAACCAACGGATGTTCTGGTGCAAGCGCTACAAAAGAAACCCCGAACAATGTATCCGGACGAGTTGTAAATACCGAAATAGTTTGGTCGTTGTCGGTGGTGAATGTTATCGTCGCACCTTGGCTCTTGCCAATCCAGTGCTCTTGCATCAACTTAACTTTTTCCGGCCACTCAAGTTTTTTAAGACCAACAAGAAGTTTTTCTGCGTACTCAGTAATTTTTAAAACCCACTGACGCACCGCACGCTGCTCAGTTTGCGTGCCGCAACGGTCACAGGCGCCACCAACAACTTCTTCGTTGGCAAGACCTGTTAAACATTTTGGACACCAGTTGATAGGAGTGTTTGCCTCGTACGCGAGACCGGCTTTGTACATCTGTAGGAAAATCCACTGCGTCCATTTATAGTAATCAGGATCGGTGGTGTTAACTTCTTTGCTCCAGTCGTACATTGCGCCAATGTAGGCCAGCTGACGACGGAAATTTTCAACATTGCGCGCCGTGCCGATGGCAGGATGAATGCCTTTTTTGATTGCATCGTTTTCTGCCGGTAATCCGAAAGCATCCCACCCCATCGGATGGAGCACGTTGTAGCCATCAAGCCACTTCATACGTGCGTACACATCGGAAAGAACGTAACCCTTCCAATGCCCCACGTGAATGCCTGATGCCGATGGATAAGGAAACATATCAAGGCAATAATATTTTTTACCACCGTTGCCTGGACGTGTAGCAAAATAGGGATTTTTTCCCCACGAGGCGCGCCACTTGGCTTCAACTTTTTTGAAATTATAACTCATAATTATTAGTCCTTTTAAAATCTTTTTAGTTTCGGATAATTTTTTAAGTTTAATCAAAAAAAGCATCAAAAATCTCCCACGGATCAGAATCCGTATTATCGATACTATAAAAAAATTTTTCTTGCTTAATAATTTGATAATGAATCTTAATATGGAATTCTTCTTCTATTTTACTAACCATTGATAGGTCAGCTAACATCATAGCCAGTGTACTTGGTTTACATGAAAGGCTAATGTTAGCTAAATGAGGACATTTCACCGCAAGGTCTTTAACCGCCAGGTAAGGAACCGTATCTCCCGCAATGCCAAGATACCTAAGGTTGTGGCATTTTTCTTCAACCTTCTTCAAAGCATCATCGTTTGGTCCAGAATTGATATAAAGGCCTAAAAATTCAATATTATTCCCATAAATATCAAGAAAATCGCAAATCTTCTTTTCAGAAATCCAAGGATTGTCAGAATGGCTAGAAACATCATCGTGACTTCCAAGAATAACTCTTCTAAAACCTGCATTGTTGCCACCTCGTAGAACGAATGCCACATAGCATAAGTCAAAATTTTTGTGTGATTTGGCCAGAGCAAAGGTATCAAATGAACTACCGCTTGTCGCATTGTGCCAGCGCTTGCTTACACGCCGTGCTTGGGCAATCTCTTCTAGCGAAAGATAATTAAAAATGTTGGAGAGCAAATCAGTTTTGTTTTCGTCAGTGACCACTACCACCGCGACTGGCACTGCCGCTACAACTTCCATTGCCGCCTCATCTGCCATTGTAGCTGCATCCACCATCTCCGGTTTTTTATTTTCATCTGCCGCCTCATCTGTCATTGTAGCTGCATCCATCATCTTCGGTTTTTTATTTTCATTAGATTCTGCTTGATCGTGCCAACAACAAAAAACACCGAACCCATTGCTGGTATGCAATGAGGAAAGAAGTATTATTGAATATAATAGTTTTTTCATAATTATTTTATACCCTCAGCTGATTCATGTTTGATACAGACCTGTTTGCCCTTGAACGCAATACCTAATTTAAGAATATTTTGAATTCCACGCGAACCAAGTTCAACGTCATACTGCTTATCAATGATTTGTTTGAGAGCATTTTCAGCCGATTCTTCAAGCGTCTCAGGCCGATCGGCGCCTGCTTTTTTAAACTCAAGAATGATGCCAAGCTTAGTTATGTCGCGCGGTATGATCATGACATCGTAGCGTCCATACCCGCTTTCGCGATTTGATGTGACTTCATACCGATCTTGCAGGCTGAGTAGCATTCCAACGACCAAGGCGTGATAAAAACGCTCTGGCTCGTTGCCCCCGACATCGAAAGAGCTCAGCGACGTTAAAACCATTTGCTGAAAAACAGTTGCAAAAAATATAACATTTCCGCTGGTCAGGCTATCGAGCATTGCTTTGTATTGTTCGCTAATTCTGCTTGCGCCTACGAACCAGTGACGAATTGATGTCTTAAAAAACGCCAAAACCTCATTATTTGGTACAATAAAATCAACGACTATTTCGTCGTCCTCGTTGAGCCGCTGGTTCTCAACCGTCAAATAACCGCTGTAGAATAAAAGATTCCAGACCGCGTCGTCCTGCTTGGTAAGCTCAGGAAAAACTAAGCCGTGGTCAAAGGCCTTGGTGACCTGCTTGCGCTGCAAGATCAATTCTAGGTCTTTTTTAAGCTGGAGAGAACCCTCTTGCAATAGTTGTTTGATCAAGTCATTGCTCGAGGTATTTATCCAGTAGGGCTCGAGCTTGCCGTTGTTACGCGCGCAGTTGATGATTGACCAGGGGTTGTAGACTTTCAACTGACCAGAGGAATAACCGTTGTACCACGTGCGTACATCATCGATGCTTGCGGAAAGCTCATAGTACGCAAGTAAATCTCGTACTTCATGTTCTAGGAGGCCAAATTTATCAGCATAGTGGTCACTGGCCATAGAACACACGTCAAGGTTGTTCAGGCCAGAAAAAATACTTTCTTTTGCTATGCGCACAATGCCGGTCATCACACTGTAGGCAAGGTTGGAGTTGTCTTTCAGTCCGCCGGATAGGAAGTTGCGCAAAAAACCAACAACATCTTCGTAGTATCCGAACGTGTATCCTGCAACAATGGGCATGTCGTACTCGTCGATCAAAATGATTGCCGGTTTTTTGTGGTAGGCGTGCAGATAGCGCGAGAGGTTAAGAAGTGAAATCTCATACTCAACTTGATCCGCATTTTTATCAATGATTGCCTGAAAGATTTTCTTTTCATGTTGTCCAAGTGATGGCGCCTCAAGCAGATACTCAAGTCGTTTATATTCCAGTGAAATAACACTTTTCAAATGCTGATAACATCCGTCCCATGTATTGGTCTTGATATCCTTAAACGTTAAAAATATAGCGGGATACTGCCCTTGATGCTCCATGATCTTTGGATATTGGTTGACTGCGAGGTTCTTAAAGAGATGGGAGTTTGACCGTTCAGTCTTCTCAAAAAAATACTGGAGCATGTTCATGTTGAGCGTTTTACCAAACCGCCGTGGACGCGGAAAGAGCGTAACTTTAGCTTTGGTTTCCAATAACTCTTTGATCAGTAAACTTTTATCAATGAAATAATAATTATTCTCGATAATTTCTTTAAAATCACTGATGCCGATTGGCAATGCTTTTTTTCTATTAGATTCCATGATTTTTTAGCCTAGATGTCTAAATTCTTAACAAAGTGAGCATGTTTTTCGATGTACATGCGACGATCTTCAACATCATCGCCCATCAATGAACTAAACCATTGATCAGCTTTAAGTGCATCTTCAATCGTCACTTGCATAAACATACGTGTTGCTGGATCAAGGGTTGTTTCCCACAATTGTTCTGGGTTCATTTCACCAAGACCTTTGTAGCGTTGAATCGTCATCAAGGCTTTTGCGACGGCAACAATTTTTTCACTCAGAACCAACACGCCACTTCCCACGGTTTCAGCCTCTTTGCCAGGTTGACCGAATATCCATACTGATGTGCTGATCGATGTCAGCGGCTGGTAGAGCTCAAGAAGTTTGATCGCCTCTTCTGATCTGAAAAGTGCAAGCGGCACTTCCCACGTCTTTTTCAATTCGCAGAAAATAAAGTATGGTCTGACTGACTGACTGCCATCTGCTGATTCAGTTGCAACAGCTTGGGTGATAGTATATTTTTTGAAATTATTTGAAAGCAGTTCAAGCAGTTCTTCGTTGGTAAATTTACTTGGTGTCCATTCGATTGATGCAAGAAATTCTATAAGTTCGTGACAATGCGTACGATGTACTTCAAGCATTGCGCTTACGCGTTCTATTTCAGCATCGTAAGCAAGGAGCCCCGTGAGTAATTTCTTCCATGCAACACTTTCAAGCTTTTTTCCATCGATTGAAAGTTCAGCATTGGTTGCTGCCCAATCAAACAAGAAGCTCTTAAACTCTGAATCATCTTTTAAATAACGTTCAGTTTTGCCAAGCTTAATCTTGTAAAGTGGTGGCTGAGCGATGTATAGAAAGCCTTTTTCAATGAGTGGCTTCATGTAACGGAAGAAGAACGTCAACAGCAAAATACGAATGTGTGAACCGTCAACGTCCGCGTCGGTCATGATAACAATTTTATGATAGCGCGCTTTTTCTGCATTAAAATCATCGTTACCAACGCCTGAGCCAATAGCAGTTATCAGATTTTGAATTTCATTATTTGCCAGAATTTTATCAAGACGTGTTTTTTCAACGTTCAAAACTTTTCCACGCAACGGAAGTACTGCTTGTGTAAAACGGTCACGACCTTGTTTGGCGCTATTATGAACAAAAACCCCTGATGCTAAAGCAAAATTGTGTGTCTCGCTTACTTCAAAATCATACACATCAATACATCTATCAACCTGAACGATTTTTTTGACCTTGTGGTTGTAGTGCTTGACGGTATCATGCAGCCTTGCCTCATCACCATCGAAAAACCTTGCGCATAGTGTTTCAAATTTCAAAATATTCGGATTTCGTCTCTTTTGTCTTTCAAAATCATATTGCTGGGCATTTCCATTAAGCTCGTGCAGTTCTTTTAAGAGCTGCATGGAGTGTTCATAATACGTCTGGTCATATGCCTCTTTTCGCTTAGTTCTAAAATCCTCCGTCCACTGCTGTTTCGTCTTTTCAGATCGCCAGACTAACAGGTCTTTATCATTCCATTGTTCTTTTGCAACATTGGAATATTCTAGCTTCATTTCTGGATGTTGTTGAAAATATTCTTTTGTTCTTATCGCTTGTTTTTGTTTATTTTCTACAGAGCTCCAGTACTGCTTCTGATTTTCATTTAACTGTTGATTATTCTTTTCTCTGTACTCAGCATTATTCTTGTAAAAATTTAAGAATCTTTCGGTCATGAATTTTTTGTATACTTCATTTTGCCATTGCAATTTTGCACGGATGCTTAGCTTTTCTCTCATGGCCGGCTGAAGCATAATCTCACGAATTTTGTTTTTGAATGAACAGGATTGATGGATCTTCCGACATTTTTCCTTTACGTCGTCTCTATACAATGTGCACGCTACATGTTCACGATGTAATTGTAGATGGTCTTCTTTATCCATGCGAACAATATTCTCAGGATTATTATTATGCTTGTTAAAATCTATATGATGCTTATGCTCACCGCAGTCCCTTGTGTACGCGCCGTTCTTTAAATTAAATCGATCAGCAAGTAGATGGGTGAATATCCACTTATTACTTTTTTGGTCAAAAACCATCTCGTAGTTTTCGATTGTAATTCGTCCTTCAACTTTGGATAG
The DNA here is from genome assembly GCA_041666365.1 of Candidatus Babeliales bacterium. Classification (GTDB taxonomy): domain Bacteria; phylum Babelota; class Babeliae; order Babelales; family RVW-14; genus JBAYHB01. Next base: position 8,456 of record JBAYHB010000046.1, read on the forward strand.
TTTTCTATAAAGAGGCGCTAGGGAATCGCACTCAGTCAACAACGCTGCCTGCTTATAGGAACCATCTTTCAACAAAAATAGATGGTCTGGCGTGCAAACAAGCTCTTCATCATTATCAAGAATAATTTTGATAACTTTTGCATTTGTTTTCGTCATTCTTGGATGCTCAATAAGCGCTATTTCGACATGTCCACAGGTACCAATTGTGTAGCAATAGTTCTTTTTTCCATGCACATGCTCTTCAACAAGCTCTTTGAAACTTAATGATCTACCATCAACAAGTGCAACTTTCGTATCGCCATCAAAACAACCGCCTGCAGAATCTCCCTCTACAATGTACAATTCGCACTTTGATGGTTCATCTTCTGAACAGTCGGCAAGTTTGCCGGGAAGCACAGAACTTTCAAGCACGTTTTTGCGTCGCGTCAACTCACGTGCACGCTTTGCAGCAGTTCGTGCTTGTTGCGCCAAAACTGCCTTTTGCAAAATTTTACGAGCAATGCCGGGGTTTTCTTCAAAAAATGTATCCAGGAATGAGTAGACCCAGGAATCAACAATACCTTTGACTTCGCTGTTACCAAGCTTTCCTTTGGTTTGTCCTTCAAACTGAGGCTCTGGAACCTTCATGTTAATAACGTAGACAAGGCCCTCTCGAACGTCGTCAGAAGAAAATGATTCTTCTTTGTCTTTGAGCATGTTGAATTTTTGAGCGTAGCGGTTGCAGACTTTGGTGAGCGCCGAACGGAAACCAACTTCGTGCGTACCGCCATCAATCGTTCTAATATTATTAACGAAACTGAATCCCTGATCATTGTAACCATCGTTGTACTGACACGCCAACTCAAGAACATAGATACCATCATCTTTATTAAGATAAATAACATCAGGAAACAATGAAATTTTCTTTACATTGATATATTCAACAAACGCCTTGATACCGCCTTCAAAAAAGAATGATTCTTCTTGGCCTGAACGTTCATCTTTAAGATCAATTCTGACGGCCTTATTCAAAAATGCTAATTCACGCAAACGTGCAGCAAGGGTGTCATAGCTAAATTCAA
>JBAYHB010000047.1:0-9427 GCA_041666365.1 Candidatus Babeliales bacterium
AACCTTTTGGGTAAACGTGTTGACTATTCAGGACGTTCGGTCATTGTTGTTGATCCTGAACTAAAAATGCATCAGTGTGGTTTACCTAAAATCATGGCGCTTGAACTTTTCAAACCCTATGTTTATGTGGAACTTCAAAACCGCGAATTAGCTGCAAATTTACGTGTTGCAAAGCGTATGGTGGAAGAAATGTCTCCTGCCGTATGGGAAGCGCTTGAAGCAGTGGTTAAAGAAAGACCTGTGCTGCTCAACCGTGCACCGACATTGCACCGATTAAGTATTCAAGCATTTTTCCCAATTTTGGTTGAAGGAAAGGCAATCAAAATTCATCCACTTGTCTGTTCGGCATTTAACGCAGACTTTGACGGTGACCAAATGGCCGTTCACGTTTTGTTGAGCCGAAGGGCGCGTGCGGAAGCATTGAATTTGATGCTTTCCGTCAAAAACATATTGAGTCCACGTGATGGTAGACCGATCACAGTTCCTTCACAGGACATGGTTCTTGGTCTTTATTATATGACCAAAGGACGAAAAAATGTTGAGGGTCAAGGTCTTGTGTTTTCAAGTGTCAGTGAAGTTGTTTGTGCCTATCAACATCGACGTGTCAATATTCAGGCCCTTATCAAGGTTCGTCTGAATGATGCACAGGTTGTTGAAACGACGGTTGGTCGTGTGTTACTTCACGAAGCATTGCCTGTTGGGGCTGATTTTGACTGGGTAAATAAAGCAGTTAAAAAGAAAGATCTTGTTAAACTTGTTTCGCGTTTGTACAAGGCTTTTGGAGCTGAAGCAACGGTTGTTGCGCTCGATAAAATTAAGACATTAGGATTCTCTTATTCGACGCTCGGCGGTATATCGCTCTCAATGGACAATTTGTTAATTCCAGAGAAAAAACATGTCATTGTGGGCAGAGGATTAAAAGAAGTCGAAAAGACAGAGCGTTTGTATCAAGAGGGTGCAATTACTAACGGTGAACGTTATAACCAAGTCGTACAGATTTGGGCACGTGCAACCGAAGAAGTGGCAAACGAGATGATTGCACTTTTGGATGAGCAAGATCGTGAAGCTTTTGCAAACAAAGATAAGCAACATAAACCATTTAATCCAGTGTTTATGATGCTTGATTCTGGCGCTCGAGGTTCTCGTCAGCAGATCCGTCAGTTGGCCGGTATGCGAGGCCCAATGGCCAAACCATCTGGCGACATTATGGAAACGCCTGTTCTTGCAAACTTTAAAGAAGGCCTTAATGTGTTTGAATATTTTGTTTCAACACACGGAGCTCGTAAGGGTCTTGCAGATACAGCGCTTAAAACGGCAGATTCAGGCTATTTAACACGACGACTTGTTGATGTTGCCCAGGACGTTGTGGTTGCTCATCGCGATTGTCAAACGCTTGGCTATGTAACTATTTCAGATCTTAAAGAATCTGGTGAAGTGATTACACCTCTTGCTGATCGCATCTTCGGTCGTATTGTGGCTGCTGATATAGTTGATCCTTTGACAGGTAAGTTGATTGCAAAACAGGGTGATTTGATTACAGAAGCAGTGGTGCAGGAGTTGAAAGATTCGTCTGCAACAGAAGCCTCAGTAAGGTCAGTGCTTACGTGTCAATCAAAACGCGGCATATGTGCTAAATGTTATGGTATGGACCTAGCAACGTTACAATTAGTTGATGTTGGATCAGCGGTTGGCGTTATAGCCGCACAATCCATCGGAGAACCTGGTACACAGTTGACGATGAGAACGTTCCACGTTGGTGGTACGGCAAGTGGACTTGTTGAGCAAAACTTTCATAAGACCCGCTTTAGCGGTAAAATCATACACAAAGGTGTTTATGCCGTTAGAAATAGAGATGGCCTCCTGGTTGTTTTAAATCGCAAATCAATGCTTGTGGTAGCAGCAGAAGATGGGCGTGAGCTTGAAGAATTTAAGCTAGAATATGGTTCTGTTATTTTGGTTGAGAATGGTGCAGAGGTAAAAGAGGCAACAAAGGTTGCAGAATGGGATCCATTCAAGATTATCATGACTGAAAAAGCGGGAAAAGTTCAGTTCGTTGATCTGATTGAAAATGTTACGTATCAAGATCAGTTTAATGAAGAAATTGGACGATCAAGCAAAATTATTCTTGAACGTCGCGATGAAAAGCGTCAGCCATACATAGTTGTACTTGATGGCGATGGTGGAGAGGTAGGTCGCTACTATCTGTCAACCGGTGCAATTTTGGTTGTAGAAAATAATAGCGACGTTATGCCGGGTGATGTTCTTGCAAAAATTCCACGTGAAAAGAAACGAACAAAAGATATTACCGGTGGTTTGCCACGCGTAGCAGAATTGTTCGAAGCGCGAATTCCAAAAGATACTGCTATCATCAGTGAAGTGGATGGTATCGTTAAGTTTGGAGGCGTGCATCGCGGTCAGCGCCGAATTACCGTGACATCTGAGGATGGGGAAGTATTTGAATACAGCATCCCACGTAGTCGTCACTTGAACGTTGAAGATGGTGAGCATGTAACTGCTGGTGATACATTGACATCTGGTGTGCCAAATGTTCACGATATTTTGCGCATCCTTGGAGTTGATGAATTGCAGAAGTACTTAGTACAAGAGATACAAGAGATCTACAGCTTACAGGGCGTAGATATTAACGATAAACATATCGAAGTTATTGTTAAACAGATGCTTCGAAAAGTACGCGTTACCGATCCGGGCGATACTAAGTTCGTCGTTGGTGACCGTGTTGATAAGCTCCATTTACAGTCAGTTAACAAAGCGATGATCAAAGATGGTAAGCGCATAGCGGTTGCAAAGCCAATTTTGATGGGAATTACAAAAGCGTCTCTTGGAACAGAAAGCTTCATTTCTGCAGCATCATTCCAAGAAACAACACGTGTGTTAACCGAAGCGTCACTTGCCGGCCAAATTGATTATTTATATGGCTTGAAAGAAAACGTGGTAATTGGTAAACTTATCCCAGCTGGTACGGGAGTATCGGCGTTCAAGTTGAAACATATTGGAGAAGACATCTCAGAACTTGAGCGACGAGCCCGTGAAGAAGAGCAACTTGAAATAAAACTCGATAGTGTTTCTCTTGGCGGATAAGTAAAAGGTATAGGCGCGTAGCTCAGTTGGTAGAGCATCGCTTTGACGTAGCGAGGGTCAGCGGTTCGAGTCCGCTCGTGCCTACCAGTCGAAAAATAAGATAAAAGTTTATAACGTTGAATACGGGGATTTTCATGGTAGATAAAGAAATAAAAAACAGTATATTTTCCAAGTTTGGACGTACTGGTTCTGATGTTGGTTCATCAGAGGTTCAAGTTGCATTGTTATCAGAGCGCATTCGTCAGATAGCAGCGCATCTTAAATCTTTTGGTAAAGATACAATGGCTGAGCGCGGTTTGGTAATGCTTGTTGGTAAACGCCGCAAACTTCTTAACTATTTAAAGCGTAATGACGAAGCTCGTTATAACGGGGTCGTTAAGTCACTTAAGGAAGCGAGCTACCTGTAGAGCTTTTTAGTTCGTACGTGTGTTTTGATTGTAGCAAGCTTGTTTATTGAATAGGGATAGATTTATGCATAAGATTTTTAAGTCAGCGGAATTGGGGTTAGAGGTAGAAGTAGGCAAGTTTGCGCGTCAAGCAGATGGTTCTACATGGATAAAAGCGGGCAATTGTATCGTACTTTCAACCGTTGTTGCGACAAAGGAACCGAAAGAATTTGCTGGATTTTTTCCACTTACGATCGAATATCGTGAGCGTCCTTCAGCTGTCGGACGTATTCCAGGTGGTTATGTAAAGCGCGAAGGCAAGCTTTCTGATTCAGAAGTTTTGACCTCTCGTTTGATCGATCGTCCAATTCGTCCATTGTTCCCATCATTTTATTTTAACGAAGTTCAACTTCTTTCCACCGTTTATTCTTCAGATGGAAAGTTTCCTGTTAACATTCTTGCGATGATTGGTTCATCACTTGCTCTTGCGCTTTCACCTATCCCATTCATGGGACCAATCGGTGGTGTGCAGGCATGTCGCATCAAGGGTGAATGGAAATTTAATGTAAGTTATGAAGAATCATTGCTTGCGGATGCAACTATCATTATTGCTGGTACAAAGCATGGAATATCCATGGTTGAAGGCCATTGTAATAGCGTAGCAGAAAAAGAATTAATTGATGTTCTCTTCTTGGCCCACGAAGTCATAAAACAACAGATTGCTTGGCAGGAATCAATCCAGAAGGAAGTTGGCGTTGAAAAAAGCGAGCTACGTTCTGTTAGTGGATTTGACTGGGAATCATGGAAGAAGAAGGTAAAAGAATGTTTGCCAGCAGGATTCAGTGATGGATTCTTTGGTGAAGATAAAGCAATTCGTGGCGCCGCTATGGATACTTTGCAAGCCCATGTTTTAACTACGTTTGCAGAAGATATTAAAGCTGAGCGTATAGCTAAATCTGTTCTTCTTTATCTCTTTAACTCGATTATTAAAGAAGAACTTCCCAATGCGATGTCCCGTAGAATGGAACGCGTTGACGGAAGAAAATTTGATCAAATTCGACCTATTTTTACCGAAGTTGCAACATTGCCTTGTGCCCATGGATCAGCGCTTTTCCAGCGCGGTGAAACGCAGGCCCTTGCAACGATAACTCTTGGTACGGGTCAAGATTCACAAAAAATTGAAACATTCCTTGCGGGTACGCTCGAGCGTACATTCATGCTCCATTACAGCATGCCTCCGTTTGCAACTGGCGAAGTTAAGCCAATGCGCGGTACGGGAAGACGTGAAATTGGGCACGGTTATTTGGCCGAAACCTCATTCACCCACGTGCTTCCATCACAGACAGAATTTCCTTATACCATTCGTTCCCTTGTTGATGTGCTTGAATCTAATGGTTCATCATCAATGGCAACTGTTTGTGCTACAACTATGGCGCTTATGGACAGCGGCGTTCCTCTTAAAGATATGGTAAGCGGAATTGCTATGGGTCTTATCAAAGATTCTTCAGGCAAGTTTCATGTGCTTACCGATATCCTTGGAACAGAAGATTCATACGGCTTGATGGATTTCAAGGTAACCGGAACTGACAAAGGTATTATGGCGTTCCAGCTTGATATCAAAGATCCTACAGGTTTAACACGTGAAATGCTCAACACAGCTCTTGAGCAGGCACTTGTAGCACGATTGTTCATTCTTGGTAAAATGCGTGAAGTTCTCACGACGCCTCGTCAACAGATTTCAGAACTTGCGCCACGCGTTTTCTCATTTAAAGTTTCACAAGATAAGATTGGCGCCATTATTGGTCCATCTGGCAAAAACATAAAAGAAATTATTGCCAAGACCGGAACTCAGATTGATATCGAAGATGATGGCACGGTAAAGATTTATTCCAAGAACGTTAAAGCTGCATCTGAGGCTGAAGCATGGGTTAAGACGCTCGCTGGACAAATCGATGTTGGTGCTGTATTTACAGGTATCATCAGACGTTACGCTGAGTTCGGTATTTTTGTTGAACTTGTTTCTGGCAAAGATGGATTGGTTCACATTTCATCTATTGCAAAGAACAAACAACAGGATATCGAGAAAAAGCACCCAATGAATTCTGAACTTGTTGTCAAAGTTGTTGCGTACGATCAAGAATCTGGCCGAATCAGGCTTGTCGCTCCTGAACTTGAATAGTTGAGATTGTTCATGGAAGGGAATCGGCAGGACGGTCGGACACAAGATCAGATCCGTACGATATCGATTACATATGATGCGTTTGGCTATGCCGACGCATCTCTTCTTTTTGTCATGGGGCACACCAAAGTTTTGATAAGCGTAAGCATTAAGCAGGGCGTTCCGCAGTTTTTAAAAGGATCGGGCAAAGGCTGGCTTACTGCAGAATATGCAATGCTTCCATGTGCAACGGGCGATCGGACTATGCGTGAGTCTCAGCAAAATCAACGTAATACACGAAGCGTCGAAATTTCACGACTTATCGGTAGATGTTTACGCTCTGTGGTTAATCTTGACTGTATTGGTGAGCGTACCATAACGATTGATTGCGACGTTCTCCAGGCTGATGGCAGTACGCGCGTTGCCTGTATTACAGGTGCCAGTCGAGCGCTGGAGCTTGCGTATCGACGTTGGTTGAATGCACATATTGTTTCATATATGTTTTTTAAAGAACCGATTGCAGCAATCTCTGCGGGTTGCGTCAATGGTCTGGTTTGTGTTGATTTAGCCTATGCCGAAGATAGTCAGTGTGACGCTGATTTTAATTTTGTTTTTACCCAAAGTGGCAACATTATTGAAATCCAAGGAACTGCAGAAAAAGCTCCGTTGAGTGAGCAAGCGTTTGATCAGTTGAAAAAAGGCGCACTTCAGGGAGTCCAGGCATTGTTCCAGGCTTGCAACACATTTCCGTTTCCCGAAGACGATGGAACGCGAATTATTGGACAAGGACTGGTAGCCAACAAAAAACAACAAGCAAAAGCTCAACCCGTTAATCAGGCTACGAATCAAATGCAGTCAGGTAAAGGTCAATTCTTCAGTCTTGCCCAGCGTGTGAGTAAATAAACAGTCACAGAAGGGCCACCTATGCAGCAACAGAGCGCGTTTGGAAGTCGTTTGGGCCTGTTTGTCTTAGGGCAATTGTTCTGTATCATAATACTTTCTTTTGTATCGTCGTGTGCCTACAAACAACAACCAACTGTTCGTGACCTCAAAACTCCTTTATTTATCGCCATGCCGCGCAATCCAGAAATTTTTGATAACATTGCGCCGTCGTTGTATGAAGCCCTTCATAAACAATTTTCCCTTACGGGATATAATCTTGTATATTCCCCCCGTAATGGGTATCAGTTAACGGTGGTTATAGAGAATTGGAAGCCTTTACATAAATTTATTTCTCACGATGTCGTTCTTTTTCATGAACGACGCACGTTAGAGGTGAGCTATCAAGTGCGTGATTTTACCAACAAGGTGGTATGTGAAAAAAAACATACGGGTACGTTGTTGCTTTCAAAACCAGAAAATCCAATTTTGAATACCGATTTTGTACATTTTGAGCTCGAACGATTACTTGTACGTGTTGCGCGTGATATAGAGTTGAATGTTCGTCCTTTTTTTATAAAGCGTTGTACTCATGATGTCATTTAAAACATTTGTCGTTGATGTACGAGAAAAAGATTTTTGGCAGAAGAACCATAGTTTTTGCTTTCGTGGACAGGCGTATCAAGGCTTGTTTTTTTCAATGCTTTTTTCACATTTAAATAAAAAAAATTATGCTGGCGTCGCTTACAAAAAAATTTCATTAGACGATCTTGATCAAAAAACATTCTATGGCACCTTCAGTCAATCTATTCTGGGAATGCAAACCAATTATTGGTTTGGAGAGAGCATTCAGGAATTAAGCGAAAAGAAGCGCAAGGAATATGTTGATTATTTTGTTCGTTACCAAGGGCCACACACCGTTGTCTTCTTTGTTGAAGGAAGTGAAAAAATAGCTGCCAATGCTACGTGTACCACGATTGCTCTTGATCACGTCGTTGATTATGCCACAGCGTGTCAGGTGCTTGCATTGTTTGAGTGTAGCCTTGATGAGCGCCGTATAACGCTCATGAAAAAAGTCTTTCAACAAAGTGAAGCGTTGCCGCTTGATACCGTCTGCCTTCTCATGCAGTATCTTGAGCTCATGCCGACCAAGTCGCCGGATGTTGCAGCTGATTATATCATGAATATTCTCGGAGCTGCGCCGTCGCTTTCAGCTCTTACCGAGGCGTTTTTTGCAAAAGATGCGCAGCGATTTTTTTCCCTTTGGAGTGCCCTTGAAAAAGAGTACCCAGAGATTTTTTGGATAATTTTTTGGAGCGATCATGTGTGGCGCGCCTACAATGTTATCCAGTTTTTGCAGGAGAAAAATTTTGTCCAAGCAAAGCGGATGAGTTTCCGTTTGCCCTATTCATTTATTAACAGGGACTGGCAAAAAAATTCACCGTCTGAGCTAGTGCAAGCGTACCAGAATCTTTATTCTATTGATTTTGCACTCAAAAAAGGCTCAAGCTTTACGGCGTTGGATCTTTTTTATGTTAACTACTTTAATGGAAAGTTTGCTGGCTTATGACAACCTCATTGCATGATTTAATTAAGGTTCATATTCATCAGATGGTGTCTGGTATGAATCCTCAGGTCCGTGGCAACATTTATCCGCTCGTGATGCATGAGGTGGAAAAATATATTATTCAGGTTGTGCTTGATGAAACGCGAGGCAACTTTCGTGTTACGGCACGCTTACTTGGCATAAGCCGTAGTAAGCTGTATCGCAAAGTTGAACAACTTGGGATTGAGACAAAGAAAACAAAAATGATCGCTGTCGAGTGATAGATTATGAGTCTAGAAAATTTATAAAGCGGAGTGTTTGAGGTATGGAAACGCGGTTACAAAGAATTTCAGAAAAAAAACAAAGATTCGACAAAGCAAGCCCCTTACACAAGGACCTTGAAAAAAATTTACGTGAATGGACGCGCATAGCCCTTACCTATACATCTAATGCGCTTGAGGGGAATACGTTATCACATCAAGAGACGGCGCTTGTCGTAGAAAAAAATATGACAATCGGTGGGAAATCAATTGTCGAACACTTAGAAGCAGTTAATCATGCTCATGCGATAGACCTAATACTTCAAACATCTAAAGAAAAGACACGACAAGAACTTGTGATTGAGGACGTTTTAGCTATTCACCATAGCATTCTTAAAAATATAGATTCAACAAATGCCGGTATTTTTAGGCAGTGTTCGGTCAGAATTGCCGGCTCGATGGTTCCAAGGCCGAACTATCTTAAGGTTCCCGAGCTGATCAAAGATTTTATGCATACGATTACGACATCGACTGACCATACAGCAAAGATTGCAGCCGACGCACACTTAAAATTTGTTTTTATACACCCCTTTGTTGACGGCAACGGCCGGACAGCTCGACTGTTAATGAATCTATTGCTTCTTCAGGATGGCTATCCTTTGACGATCATTGAAAAAGAAAAACGGCTTGCTTATATCAATGCGATCGAGACAGCGTTGCTTAATAATAAGCTTGCCGATTATTACGACGTTATTTTTGAGGCCATAGAAAAGAGTCTTGATATGTATCTTGAGGCGATAGAGTAGTTTTTTGCATAAGAATATTGAATTTGAATAACTACGAGGAGTGGTTGCGATGACGATCTTTAAACGGATCAAACTTTTAAGCTTTGGTTGTGCATTGTTATCTGCGTGCTTAATGGGCATAGAAATATCAGAAAAAACAAATTCGTATTCAGAAGAAGATGTTTGCTATGAAACAGGACTTACGCAAAGAGTTCAAATAGTTGATTAAAAGATCTAAGTCGCCTAATCAAGTCCATCAATTTTAGCTCCCTGAGGTCATTAAGAGCTTGTTCAGGATTTTCGAGTTTAAGTCG
>JBAYHB010000048.1:0-9352 GCA_041666365.1 Candidatus Babeliales bacterium
AATCAATGATAAGCAAAAATACCGTGCGTTCCAGTTCGGTACAAAAACCATAAAGACTAGGTCCTGATTCCTGGTTCCAATGAAAGTAGGTGAAGAGCGTATGTGTTTTACCAGGTACGAGTGCGGCAATTTGGGGGACCATGAGAGCAAATCCGATGCCGCCAATATCAAGCGTAACGTTTTTTTCGCTACAATCTTTTACACATCCAGTAAGGTAATTAAACATGTAAGCTCCTCTCCGAACTACTTTAAAAAGATCATTAAAAGGGTTTTAGTTCAAACGTTAATGCTTTGTTGTTTTGTTTGTTTATAAGCGTTGTTTCAAAATGGGATGGCATTTTTTCAGTTGCCACAAAAAGCACTCGGTTGACCCAGGAGTGAGGCGCGATATAGAGCGTTGTGTCATGCGAGATAGTACGTTGCATGAAATCAAGATCGAGCTTTTTATTTGCTTCGTTGGACCAGACGCCTTCTACGATTGCAGGAAGGAGAAATATTGGCAATCCAAAAAAGGCCGGGGCCCCCCACGATATAACCCTTCCTGTCGTATTGAGATGAAGTTTTGAGGCAATAACTTTTGTTGATTCCAGTTCAAGCCCGATATTATGTGCATGTAGGATGTAACTTTGGTCAGAATCGTTGACGATTAAGAGTTGAATTGGCTGGTATCCTTTTTTTAGAATACGGCGCGAGAACGCGGCGTAGCAATCGGTTTCTGATAGCGCCCGCGCTCCGACGGTAATACTATCTACCGTTTGACCTTGAACGTTTCCCATGCCCAGAGGTGTAGGTTTGTACTTGGCGCAGCTTGAGAATGCCATGACGACAATAACAAGAGAAAAGATAGATAATTGAATGCGAGAAAAATAATTTGTTACCATAAAAATCCCTAAATAATTGATACATAAAAGCAATAATCAACAGTAAAGTCTTGCATTTTTTCTATTAAAAATAAAGGCATATTGCCTGCTATGGCCATAAGTTTGAATGGTTTTAGGTCTGTTTCGACCGGGTATCTATCGAAGTGGTTTGTATGAGTCCTGGTGTATTTTTTTATTGACAACAATAATGGCACCAGATAGGATACAGAGCATGTTTGTTGCAAGCCGGGGTAGCTCAGGTGGTAGAGCAGAAGACTGAAAATCTTTGTGTCGGCGGTTCAACTCCGCCTCCCGGCACCAACTTCAGGGGGTTCTAAATGTTTACACAATCATATTTTTCTTAAGCGGCCAGGTGCGTTATGTTTGATTTTTTATCACAGAAATTTGCAGGCGTTTTAGGGTGGTTAAAGGATCGCGGACGATTAACTGAAGAAAACATAGCTCAGGCGCTCGGGCAGGTTCGTGATGCACTTCTTGAAGCTGACGTTCCACATGATATCGTTGAAACCTTTTTAAGCCAAATTCGTGATGAAATTGTTGGCGGCAAACTCCAGCAGTCCCTTAATCCTGGTCAACAGATGATTAAGATCGTTCATGAACGGCTACTCGCCTTTTTGGGTGGTGTGGATGCAGTGACCACGGTTTCTTTCCAAATTCCGTCGGTTATTATGGTTATGGGACTTCAGGGGTCGGGAAAAACAACAACGACTGCCAAAATTGCTCATTGGGTTCTGCAGCAGGCAAAGAACAGGGGTAAAAAAAGAAGAATTTTAATGGCGTCGGTCGACTTTTATCGACCAGCCGCTATCGATCAGCTTGAAATTTTAGCCAAGCACGTTGGCGTTGATTTTTATCGCGCCCAAAGTACTGATGTGCTTACAGCGGCAAAAGAAATCAATACCTATTTTAAAAATAATAATTACGAATATTTGTTTTTGGACACCGCTGGACGATTGCATATTGATGAAACCATGATGCATGAGTTGGCCGATGTTACGGCAAAACTTATGCCAAAACATAAAATATTGGTCCTTGATGCAATGACAGGACAAGAATCGCTCAATGTTGCGCGTGCGTTTGATAAAGCTATCGGTTTTGATTCAGCCATTCTGAGCAAAATGGATAGCGATACGCGTGGCGGTGCGGCGTTTGCGTTTAGGTTTGCACTCAAAAAACCGATTATTTTTGTTGGTTCTGGCGAAAAAATACACGACCTTGAGGGATTTATCCCTGATCGTATGGCGACACGTATTTTGGGGATGGGTGATATTCTTACCTTGATTGAAAAAGCGAGTGAAACGATTGGTGAGCAGGACCAAGAAACAATGTCACGTAAGCTGATTGACGGTTCATTTACCCTTAAAGATTTTGCCCAGCAATTAGAAATGATTGATAAAATGGGCTCACTGCAAAAGATCTCGCGCTATCTTCCTGGCATGCAAGCCTTAACTCCTGAAATGATGGAGAAGGGGCAGGCAGAAATGAAGCGGTTCAAGGCGATTATTGGATCGATGACGCCTAAAGAGCGGCACCTCCCTGTTATTCTAGATGGATCGCGTAAAAAACGTATTGCGTTAGGAGCTGGGGTAGATGTTCAGGAAGTTAACCAGTTGCTTGCACGGTATGAACAAAGTAAGCAGTTGGCTAAATTGTTAAAAAAACCTGGTAGATTCGGTAAATTCTTTGCATAGGTTGCATATTTTAACAGCTTAAGTAGAATAAAGGCTGTTTTTATTGCTACGGCAAGATTTAGATACAATGTGTTTGTGGTACACGAAAGGAACGAAATAATGGCAGTTAAGATTCGCTTCAGCAGGATTGGTAAGAAAAATAGACCGTTCTGGCGTATAGTAGCGATAGATTCAAGAAAAAAACGTGACGGGGCTTGTCTTGAGAACCTTGGAACGTATGATCCAATCAAGCATCAATTGATTCAGATTGAGAACGCACGCATCAATGAATGGGTTGCAAAAGGCGCAGTTTGTTCTCCTGCAGTTGTCAAAATTATTAAGAACCATAGCACAGTAGCTTAGTTCTGTAGTTGAGGGTTCGAGGATCACAATATGTTTAAAGCGCTTATCGAGCAGATAGTAAAACGGCTTGTTGATAAGCCTGAAAGCGTTGTAGTAAAAGAGGTTGAAGGCGAGCAAGCAACGGTCATTGAATTGCGTGTTGCTCCTGAAGATCTCGGTAAGGTGATCGGCAAAGAAGGAAGAACCGCTCGCTCACTACGAACGCTTGTCCATGCGGTGGGGATTAAAGAAAAGAGGCGCGTTGTTCTAGAAATTTTGGAATAACAAATTTCTTTTTTAGAAAGTGTATGGCTGGTGCCCAGGCGCCGGCCTTTTGTTTTAGTGTGCATGAAAGTAATCAATGAAAATCTCTATTTTAACTGTCTTTCCAGAACTGCATGTGCCCTTTCTTACGCATAGTTTGATTGCGCGCGCAGTTGAAAAAGGCTTACTTGAATATTCATTGATTCGTTTTTCAGATATGTGCCAACCCAAAGAACGCATCGACGAGCCAACCTGTGGTCATGGCGTTGGCATGATTATCAAACCAGAAGTTATTGAGCGTGCCATTGAAACGGCCGAAGCAAAATGGGGCAAAGGTTTCAAAATCTTTTTTTCACCACAAGGAACAACGCTCACACAGAAAAAAGTACAGGCGTTAGCACAGCGATTCTTTGGGGATGAACAAGCAGAAATAGCCCAACCACGCGAAGTAATCAATGATACTCATATAATTCTTGTCTGTTCGCGCTATGAAGGTGTTGACGCGCGCGTTGAAGCCTTTTATGCCGATTTAATACTTTCCATTGGCGATTATGTTCTTATGGGCGGTGATATTCCAGCTCAAGTTTTGCTTGAAGGACTTTTACGTTACCTGCCAGGTGTCGTTGGCAAGCAGGAGTCGGTGGTTAATGATTCTTTTACCGGTCCTTTGCTTGACTATCCTGAGTATGGCTTGCCTGTCCAGTGGCAGGGGCTAGAAATTCCAGAAGTTGTGCGCTCGGGTAATCACAAACAACTCGATCAGTGGCGTCATGAACAGGCCCTGAATAAAACATTGCTTCATCGCTTTGACTGGTTTCGCAGTCAACCGCTTACGGGCGACGACAAGTCAACGGCGCTCAAGAGCATCCCACCCCACTACCTTGTTTTGATGCACGCTGATGTCTATATCAAGGCTGATGGAAGCAAAACAAAAGGAACGACATCCATAGCCTCAATCGATATCCATGATGTTGCCCGCTCATGTGCGACGTATGGGATTAAAAAGTTCTTCTTAGTTTCACTTCTAGATGATCAGCAAACTATTTTGCAGACGTTTTTAGAATTCTGGATGTCAAACTCAGGAAGAAAATATAATGAAACCCGATTTCAAGCGTTAAAAAGTCTTGTGCCGACCAGGACATTTGATGATGTTATGCAGCACATTGAAGCGATTGAGGGGGTAAAACCGGTCATCGTAACGACATCGGCGAAAGATTATGAACACAAGCAACTTATAGATTTTACCAGTCAAGGGACTGTTTGGGGGTCAGGGCGGCCAGTGTTGTTTGTATTTGGAACGGGGCAAGGGCTCTGTGATGAGCTTATTGAGCGAAGTGATTTTATTCTTATGCCTGTTAAAGGGCTAACCGGATATAATCATCTTTCGGTAAGGGCTGCTACGGGCATCATTCTAGATAGATGGCTTGGGCTTAACGAAACACGACTGCGTCTGCCGGGTGACAGTGAGTAATTATCGCGTGAGAGGGAGAGAGGCGCGAGTTTTTGTTGGTGGGGCTTTAACCTTGCTAAGTGAGTGAAGAAAAGATATACTTTTACATGCGTTTTTGTCTTTAGAATTAGTATTTTTATTCCGTTTAGATATGCGTAGAGGCAAGAGGAACAAATGAAAGCAAATGCTTTAACAAAAGAAACGATCATGAATTATGGAGTAACCGACAGAGGTTTTCCAGATTTCCGTGTTGGCGACACAATTGAAGTGTCACAAATTATTAAAGAAGGCGAAAAAGAACGTATCCAGCTTTTCGAAGGCGACGTCGTTACTTTCAGCCGCAAGGGCATCACATCAACATTCCTTGTTCGTCGTATTGGTGCGAACGGCGTTGGCGTTGAGCGTATTTTCCCTTATCATGCAAAAACCATCGATTCTATTCGTTTGGTGAGACATGGTAAAGTCAGAAGAGCAAATCTTAAATATCTTCGCGATAGACTTGGTAAATCAGCTCGCTTGAAAGAAAAGTTTGTCAAAAAAGAAGCAGCGTAACAGATAATTTTTTGTTACTGCAAGGATGGCATGTTTGCTCAGGTGTTGATTCTTTTTTCTGCAGTGGTCATCGTCTGCCCGGTAGTTTTTTTAACGACCGTGTTTTTATGTAACCGCTACCTGATAAACGTTACCCATCCTGACTCACTTCTACATAGATTATATGAGCGTCGGTGCGGCAAGTAAGCCGCGCTGACCTTTTTGTTCTTTGTCTCTCTTGCTAAGTTTTGTACATTCTGGTACAAACATATGAAGATTTCAAATTTGTGTTGGGAAGTCGTCTAGTGGCAGGACCCTGGATTCTGGATCCGGTTACAGAGGTTCGAATCCTCTCTTCCCAGCCACCTACGCCAAGGCTACGGCGGCCAGGGCCAGCGATTTTGAAGGTAGTAAAATAAACTTTAATAGAAAAAATTGACGTAGGTGCCCGCCATAGTCACGTCGAAGCCCGTAGGGCGTAGGCGAACGAAGGAGGGCTGGTAGATTATTCCAATGATTTTGTTTGATACATGTTTTATGTTTACCGTCTCAGATCAATAAATTTTTCCGACCAAACTTATACAGGTTATACAAAAGACCTCAAGCAACGCCTTGTAGACCACAATTATGGCGAATCTGTTTACACTGCAAAATATAAACCATGGCAACTTGAGTCGTATTTCGCATTTCGCGAAGAATCAAAAGCGATAGCATTTGAGAAATATTTGAAATCAGGCTCGGGTAGAGAGTTTGCAAAACGACACTTTTGATCCTCCGAAAATTATTAGCGAGAGGCATTTGAGCTACGTATGGCGGGCCTCCTTCGCCAAGGCTTTCTCCTACGCTCTTCGAGCTTCGGCGAACATGTCGGCGTCAGTTTCGCCGGAGATTTAATGAGGACAAACTGATTTTCTTTCAGATTTCATCAAATAATTTAATTATAATTATGACCTGCAGGGGGAAGAGGTACTTTTTTTGTCGGTACAATCTTGCTGCGAGAGACATAATATTCACGGCCTTTATAAAAAAAGCTATAATCGTGACTTAATTGGCGAAGACCAAAATATTCCAAGCCATGAATTTCTTTATCATAAACTTCATACATCCGTCGGAGGCGCCCGTTATCATCCATGTCTATTTCCATTATGTCTAAACGGCCAATCCCTTCCAAATGATAAAAATATGCAAACATAGCTGGATAACTATCGTAAACAATTTGTTGAAGCGGCTCCATTGGGCCATGAGGTTGACGACCATTAACATTATAAAAATCTCCCCTCAATGCATTGTAAGCCCTTCGAATATTAAGCTCCACAAGCATCCAGTCAATAGCTTCAAGAAGATGTTTTTTATGGTTACTAATTATCTGAAATCCATTTTCGAATCCCAAACATCCCCCGCGAGCCATAACGATGCTATATTTCTGAAGATTCTGTAGGGTTTCATTGTCGAATAATTGTTTTTTAGTTAGTGGTTTCATATCTAAATCAGCATATACAAAATAGTCGACTTCATGGTTGGAAAGTATGTGAAGAGCGATAATGAGGCGTAGTAAATCAACGCGAAAGTAAACGGGTATTTTATCAGAAAACACCTCTGGGTTCTGGGTAACTTTAGAAAGCGCTCTGATATCTCGCAATCGAATTGGTGCCATTGCTGGATACTTATCCGCGTAATTTTTAATGAGGGTTTGAGTTCTTTCCACCGATTCTGCTGGAGTTAACATTCCATCAAACCACAGGTTTACGGTACCTTTTTGAGTTATGGCCCATTTGAAAAGATAATTTAAAAATTATATTCTAAAGATGCTTCATCTTTGGATGGATGAATATAGAGTTGTTTTTCATTTAAACTCCTATTAATCCACATGAGATTAATAGAATAATTAGAACTTTCTATCTTTATAGATTTAATCAGGCTACAAAAGCGCTTATTAACTCTTGCTAGCTCCGCCAAATCTCTACCCTCTAAAAAATCAAGCACGGGCAAGAGTGTTTCATTTGGGAATGGGGATGTTGATTCTTTGATAGCACCAAAGACATCAACTCCTAATAACAATGAACAAAGAAGTATCAAATACTGTGTTTTTTCTAGGGCGATTTTTATAGGCAAAAGCATACAATTTCCTGTTTCCATAACAAACCTCAATGTAATGCAAAACGCACATCTTAATATTCCATTTGGAATATATACTAAAAACAAGAAGCGGGCAAGCGAGTTAAGATTAGGTGGGTAATTTTTCAATATATATAGTGTTTGAGTTCGCCGTAGCCAAGGAGCTAGGGCGGCAAGGACAGGCTAATGATTCTCACAATCTCAAATAACAACTCTCGCAAAAGACCAGGATCACTTGAGGCCAAGTCTCATCTGGCTTGAATCATGGCTCCCATTTGTTAAATTCAACCGATCGGCTACACTTGTGGTGTTAATAGGCATGAGTGTTTTTTTAAAATCAAAGGAATGAAAAATGAACAAATCAATGGGCGCTATCTTTTTTGTATCTGTTTTGGCTTTTTCTTCGAATATTCTTATGGGGGCAATCTCTTCTATGGCTATTGCTCCGTTAAAAACAACAAAAGGCGATGACCCAGTCAGTGGTGTAGTAAGTTCATTTAATAATAAAAAAGTTACCTACGAGAACGGCAAGGTGCTTATCATGGCAGACCCATCAAAATTCATTATGAGTGTGCTTAGCATAGGGTCCGTTGGAGGGCTTAGTCTTGCTACATTGCTCGGAATTGCTGCTTTTCAAAAATGCGGCTATAACGTAGAAGACGCTAAGTCTTTGGGTGCTTTTGCAGCTGTATTTGCATTTCTTGGAGTATATTCAACGTACAAATTGTGGCCTCACGCAGAAAGATTTCTAGCGAAAACACCCTACATTATTTTAGATGAGACCGGTATTTTTGAATGGGGTAAGCTTATGCTTGCATGGGATGAATTTGAGCGCTTTGAGTGTCGGTCTGTGGGCGTTGATGGTTCTGTTATTAATGAGCTTCATTTTATAAAAAAAGATGGTAGTTCGGCATTTGAAACATCCGATGATGTTGAGCATGATTTTTTACCAATTCACCAGGGGCAGCTCATTAGGCTTGCTACGGAAGTGATGGCTAAGCGAGGAGCTTCTCTCTATATGAAGGCCGCTGAACAGGGCGACGTCGAGGCTCAACTTAATCTTGGTCTCCGTTATGAGAGAGGAAATGGCATAGGCCAAGACTGGGGGAAAGCAGCGTACTGGTATGAGGTTGCTGCTCAAAAAAGCCTTGCTGAGGCAGAGGGCCGTTTGGGAATGTGTTATGAAGCAGGAAATGGCGTAGAAAAAGATATCAGCAAAGCTATCTATTGGTACACCAAAGCTGCTGAGCAAAATTTTGCTCAGGCGCAATTCCTTTTAGGTGTTTGCTATGAAAAGGTACAGGGAGTAGATCAAAATTTACAACAAGCCGTTGTTTGGTATACCAAAGCTGCCGAACAAAGTGGTAAAAATGAAGGAATTATTTGTGCTCAATATAACCTTGGGCGTTGTTATGAGTTTGGCAAAGGTGTTGGGGAAAACCCTGAACAAGCAATGTATTGGTATACAAAGGCAGCGCAGCCATGGGCATCCTTCGAACAAGGGTATCCTGGCGCCAATGATGCGATTGAAAGACTTAAACAAAAAAAATCGAATATTTAAGAGATAGCTTTAAAAAAGCGTGATCTACTTTCGCTCATTCCTTAAACAGGTTGCGGAAAAAATTAGCAAAGCACTTTATAGTTGAGCTATTGGTCTGATTAAGGCATATATCTTTCCATATGCAGTTGCCGCAAATATCTTGAACGACCTCAGGGGTATTTAATTTTTCTTCTATCAAAATAGTAAGATCGATCATATTTATTTTTGTTCCTACCCCTAAAGTAAGAGCTTGCAAGACTTTATGGTCCCTCTCCTTTATTCGCTGCCAGGCGTTTTTATCAGCCGCACAACGGTCATTTTTCTTGTGGGGGCAATGGGCGCAGATAGCATCGCATTCATCGATAATTTCGATTTCTGTTGTTGGATGGGCAGTTAGTTGATCGATGATGGAGCGTAGGTTGTTTACAAAATCTTTGCTATAGCCGTACCCTTTAAATCCCCTCATGCATAAAAGATGGTGTGCACGGAGCTTTATGCTGGAAGGATTATTGACCATTGGTTTCTTAAGGTTCAATTTATCGCGATGCTACGTAATCCT
>JBAYHB010000049.1:0-9234 GCA_041666365.1 Candidatus Babeliales bacterium
ATAATAAATCTCAGGATGAGGAACGATAGTCTGGGTAGAAAAACCTATCTCATCGTTTCTGGCAACAAAAAATTTTCTTCCGCTACGTGTGCGAATCACTGGTCCAGGGAGCAATTCTCTATTGCCATCAAATATATCTTTCGCATCTTCGTACGTGAGCAGGAACTCCTCTCTGGCATTTTGTTTGAATCGGACCTCGGGCAAATTATTGTACGAAACGGCAATGATATATTCCACGGGGTATAGAGAATTTTTGGCTGGAAGAATCACATACCCATTTTTTTCAAATAAATCCGTACATTTCCCAATAATCGATTGTGTATATACTTCCGGCATAACCGCAAGCCTTATTCCCTCGTAATCAGAAGGATAATCGTATCTCCTTTCACTAAGCCAAGCCCCAAGGATTTTGAGTGACCCTTCCGGAAATTTCCAATCCTTTCCCTTCCCCCAAAAAACGTCTGGCTTAACAATATCAAACTCATGAACTACGGATATCTTTTTAGAATCCCCATCTTCTCCGGAAAAAGAAGATGCGCTGAAAAGTCCCTTTTTTTCTAACAGTTCGAGATCTTTAAGGCTCAGCGAAAATCCGTCTGTTTCTTCTGCACGGAACAATACTGGCGCATAGTCCTTGTATTTAATCTCTATGATGAGACCTTTTCTGACATCAGGATTTGGATCAATCCCAAGGAATCGATTCATGCCGCCTTCACCACCAGGAATAAACATCCCCTCATTGATAACAGCCTTCTGAGCTCTTTCTGTCACATCCATTCCCTTTGACGAGCCGACAGGACCATATGATGCATAGCTGACGGTGAACCGGTCATTGAAAGCACGCTGTGACAAAGGAGGCCGTCGCATTAGCTTCCTTGGCCCTTGCGTACAACCCTGCCCGTCGCCTCTATCAACAATGCGTGATGTGTTATTTTTAAATTCTGATGTTTGTTGTTGCGCATCTGTGGAAGCATCATTACCAATTTCTGAACATACACGGCCGGCAGACAAAAGAACTGTACCTACCAACAGACACTTTATAGTTTTCATAGGAATCCCCCTCCTACTAAAGACACAATCCCAATACCATACACCCGGCAGTATATCGAATTTCAATTTCTGCTGTCAAAATAACGCGCAAATTCACATTTTTACGGGAATGGTATAGGTTTTTAGGTTGCGCAGTGCTTGAATAGGGTGCGTGCTGTCGAAGATAGCCGAAGCAACCCCAACATAATCAACCCCAAGGTCGCGTAAGATTGGTATGTTTTTTTCGTTAACTCCACCATCAACACCAACCGTAAATGTTAGTTTTTTTTCTTCTCTGAGCGAAATAAGTTTTGGAATTTTCTGCACAATTTCTTGCCTGAACGTCTGGCCAGAAAAGCCTGGTTGAACTGACATAAGTAAAACAGTATCAAGGTGTGATACAATCGATTCAATATTATCGATAGGAGTTGCTGGGTTAAGGGCAAGCCCACAGCGAATTGATTTTTCTTGTAACATTGAAATCAAATTTTGAATCTGGGCAATCGACAGAAAAGCTTCGTAGTGAAAAATAAAAACATCACTGGCACGCCATGTAATGCGCTCTACCCATTGTTCTGGACGATCGACCATCAGGTGAACATGTACCGGCAATTTGGTTTTGGCGATGATTGCATTGGTAAAGGCAGGACCCCACGTAAGATTAGGAACAAAGTGATCATCCATGACATCAATGTGATATCCATCACACAGTGAATCAAAATCGGTTATCGTTTGCTCAAGGTGTAAAAGATTTTTTGCCGAAATAAGTGATGGATAAATTTTCATACTCGCTCCTTTTTTAGTGACAGACCGTTGCCACTTTTTGTCCCATGCTGATAACCGATTCAATTCCAAGGGCTGAGTTCTGGCTTACTACAGGATCAATCGTAACAACCCCCTGCTTAAACACCACAACCACTGTTGAACCGCCAAATGCAAAATAGCCAAGCTCATTCCCTTTTTCCTGGAGAACACTTGGTGCGTACGTTGTTATAACTTTACCCACGCATAGCGCTCCAACAAGAACAATGGCAACTTGATCACACAACGCAGTATCAAACAAAATTATCTGTCGTTCATTTTTTATCAAGGGCTGGACCCCCGCTTCAAAAACAGTAGGATTAACTGATTCATAGATTCCATGCACAGGTCGAGCTCGTAGGGGAACTCCCTGTAGCGGAAAATGTACGCGGTGATAATCGGCAGGCGAAAGCCGAAAAATCATACAGGTCCCGTAGTTATAAAGACTCGCCATCATACGGTCGGCAAACAATCCATCAAGCGTACATCGGGTACCCTTGATACTAAAACTCGTTCTTTCTTGCAGACGGGGAATAACAAGCACTCTGCTGTCGGCAGGCGCAATGACACTGTACTGATTAGCGTCAATAACGCGCGCGCCAGGTTTTAGCGATCGAATAAAAAATTGATTAAATGAGGTATAGCCACCAGATGGAACAACAAAATCGTCCATGTTAATATTGTGGCGCTGAATAAATGGCTCAATCGCCCGATAACTTAGTTTTGAATCTTGGTATAACCCCACAAGATGATTAAACCATTTTCGTGCAATAAAAAATCGCAGTACCCTGCCCACATGTGAGCCGTATAAAAATGTCAACCAACGGTGATACTCAAACGTCTCTTTGGGACCCTTGCTATCAATCATTACGAAACCATTACCTCAACATTCTCACCGTCAACAACTTCACAACACTCATCCCAATCACGCATTTCACATTCGCCTTGCGTATCGCCCATGCATGGTTCTTCGGCATCATGCGTGTAGGCTATTGCTTGGTTGAAAACATTGAGTGTTGATTCAATATAGTAAGAAATATAATCCTGCAAGGTACCCGCCAGTGCATGCCAAAATTGATATGCCCGTTGTTCATTGTCCATAATGCTCTGAATCAAACAAATTCTTTGCTCATCGGTCTCAAGCGCAAAAAGTTTGGTCAATATTTCATTATCACTAATAAATACCGTTGGATCTTTTTCGAGCGCAAGCACATCAAAAAATCGCAATGTGATTGCAGCAGCCCCTTGATTAGCGCTCATCTGGATAAGCAGTCTTGCATCGTCTTCGCTTGAATAAACTCGATGAGAGGAACCGATAAGTTGCGCGGCAACCGTAAAGATTGTTCCCATTAAATTTAAAATGCCCTGATTTTTTTCACGATCAGTTTGTGCCGCAACAATCTCACTCACATGCACACACGATCCAGCAAGCCCTGTAAAAATTGTTACTATGTTTTGCTTCCCTTTTTCCCCCCGTGTCGCATCCTCGGACGAGGTTTGAGTTGCATCAAATGTCTCCATTTTCGTTCCATCGCATACAAGCAAAACTCCTGGGCCAAACGTTACTTGTGGGGTTGTAGTTTGTTGCTCTTTGACTAAAGAACTATCCTGAGGAAGCGTTGCCTGTTTCTCTTGAGCACAATAACTAACGGTCTGCACAAACAAAATTCCTACCGCCAACACTATCTTTTTCATCAAATTTATCCTTTCACTATCTTATTTCAAACTAACAACAACCATTACCGCTCGCCAAAACCGGCCATAGGTATATCTTGCGAAAAATCGATATGGTCATCAATCATTGCTTCATCGTTTACTAAAAATCTCACCGTTGCAATAGGGAGCTCTACTCCGCGAATTGTCCTCAGTAAGCATTCCAGAATGCGCCATTTTTTGAATGTCGACCATTCTTTACTCATCATAGGCTGATTAAACGTAAGGTAGAGCGTCTGCCCCGCAGCTGCGAATGCTACGGCCTCAAGCGAGAGGCTTTGGTTAAGCACGTGCTCATCTTGTTGATAGGTTACCCAATGCCCCACAAGATGTTTAACATTTTGCGTAGTGTTATCCGGTTCCCACAAAATAACTGTTTCATCAGAAAACTCTTTCTCATCTTTAAATGAATAAATCTGGCACTTCTTTTTAACAATTGCCCCTTTGGTAACTTGCTCCGATGATTCAGCGGTCATCGGTCGAAACGACCAATGAATCACAAGCCAACGTTGTTGAATCAAGAAAAAAAACGCTCCTGCCAGGACACACGCAGCACAAAAAATAATAAAGGTGGTGCGTACATTCATTGTTAACCTTTCGCTTCAAAGTTTATTGCTGCTATATCGACCTTACCGCTTGTAGAAGAGCGATAGGAATCTTCATCCATATGAAACGTTGAGAATTCTATTATCTCGGTATTTTCAAGTGCAGTTACCTGATGCCACATACCACGGGAAATATGCGCAACATCGCCCGCAGTCATCACACGTGTATACACCTGGTCATCAAGCCGAGTTTCCAGGTACATCTTTCCAGTCAAGGCATAAAATGTTTCATTTTTTATTTTATGATGATGCATCGAACATTGGTGTCCGGCAATAAAAACTAATTTTTTACCACAATACTCAGCATTATTTACAATCCATTCTTCATGCCCCCATGTTTTTTCAACAATATTGGCTAATTGATCAACCTTGATTGGCGTTGATGTTGTTACACGTGACTCAAAAACTTCTTTCTCTTGAGCCTCTTCATGAGCTGTTCGATTAAATAATGAATGACGGATAAACAGTGCAACACCCTCAATACTTGACCTAAACCAAGGAGCGTAATAACTAGAACGTTCTTGAATGTCGTGTAATAAATCTTGGATGGCAACCCACTTAACATCTTCAATTTCATCACTGTTTGGTTGCGGATGATTATCACAAACACCTATGAAAACGTGGTTATAGCACTGTAGCCATGGATTATCGATCTTTACACGGTACATAAATGGAAAAGCTTCATACAAAGAGCAATGAAGGCCCAGCTCTTCTTGTAACCTACGCAATGCCGCGGCATGAGCCGTCTCTTTTCCCAACGTACTACTTGAACATGCATTGCTCCAAAGCCCTGGACAATGCTCCTTCTTCTGTGAACGTTTTTGAATTAACATCTCGCCAGCCGAATTAATAATAAAAACACTAAATGATTTCTGCTCTTGAATTACTGGCTGGTCGCAATCACCATGTTGCAGATTCACATCTAACTCCTGAAGGCGTTCATCAGCCCTTACATCGTCTGCCATAAACCCCAACTCCTTTTTCTTTGTGTAATGCACAACCCTTGAAAAACTGCCGCGATTTTACAGCACTTCATCTTTTTACGCAAGACTCAATAGTCGCTTATTTTTTGTCTACGCATCCAAAAAGCGTAACGCTTCGGCAGCTTCTTTAAAAATAAGCCCATCGGTTTTGAGCTGTATAATATTTTGATCTTCGTACAAAATTCCAGCAACACGCGCATTGATACCTGTTATCGCAACAGTCTTGCCTTGTGCATGAATTGCTTCAATAATCTCACTGAGCGCCTGCGCGCCATCCAAATCAATAAAATAAAGATCTCTCAGTTTGAGAACAACCGTATGATAATTTTTTAAATCTTGCTCGAAAAAAGCGATATGTGATTGAGCATTGATGTAGGCCAGATAACCCTTGATTGAGTAAATCAATATTTCTGGATGAGGCTTAACGGCTACTTCTCCCTGCAAAGATACGGGCTGAGGAGTAATTAGCTCATAATGACCTTGTGAAACTTTTTCCATGAACATTACCATCGTTACGGCAGTTCCCAAGAGAATTCCAATGATGGGATCTTCGCATACCGTTACGGCAGCAACAACCATTGCTATAATAAATCCTCGCTTATCAAGCCTGAACATATGCACTAAATGCTCCGCTTCAACCATTTTAATCGAAGTAAAAACGAGAATCGCAGAGACAACTGCAAGCGGAATATATTTGAAATAACCAAGCAAAAGAAACGAAATCAAACCAATACAAATGCTGCTAATTGTCGCCGATGCTTTATCATTGCACCCTGTTTTGATGTTAAGCGATGTACGAGCAAGTGCCGCTGTTGCAGGAATTCCGCCACACAACCCAGTAACAACGTTGGCGATCCCAAGCCCAAGCATCTCACGTCCTTTATCATGCTTGGTCCGTGTAACACCATCGGCAATTTTAGCAGAAATCATTGTTTCAAGAATCGCCACCACGGCAATCGTAAAACTTGGAACTAAAAATGCATGCGAAATATGAAATGCTGGAAGCCTAAAGAATACCGGCTCAATTGATGGAAATTTCATCCCTAAGGTTTGCAACGAAAATGGCAACCAATTAATCGAACAAAGGTACCCAACACCAATGCCAACAGGAGCAAGAACAATGGCACCCGGCATGGTTGGTAAAAATCGAGCAAACATAAAGAGCACGGCCAACGCAATGCCAAAAAAGCCAACTGTTAAAATGGACGTTTCGCCTAAATGCTGCAGCGATTCGATAACGTTTCTCATCAGTGATTCATGCTGCGCCGAGACCGTTAATCCACATGCAAAATTAATCTGATTTAAAATAATAATAGCGGCAACGCCAAGGATAAAGCCGTGAAGCACACTGCCTGGGATAAACACAAGATAGCGGTCAAGCCGCAGAACAAATGCAACGATAATCCATATTCCTGAAAGCATCGCTAAGATTGGGAGGCACTGCGCCCCATGGGCTATCGCTTGGAAAGCAAGTAAGCCAGACAGAGCACCCGTGGGACCAACCACATTGTAGTTACTACCACCAAAAAGAGATGCCATCAACCCGGCCCAAATTGCCGTAAGAATTCCGACCTCAGGGGACGTATGAGATGCGACGGCAAGGGAAACAGCGAGCGGGATAGAAACCAACGCGACCGTAAGGCCTGATTTCCAATTTGCACCGATTTTTGCAGATATCGAGAAACGTTTCATCATGCAAAGCCTTTCAAAAAAGCCTGGTGGAGAGGGTGGGATTTGAACCCACGATTCCATTATTAATGGAATAACCGCTTTCGAGACGGCCGCTTTCAACCACTCAGCCACCTCTCCGATTCAAGAAACATTCTAGAGTTTACAAAAGATTGGTGGTTGGGGCAATAAAAAAACTTTATTTTTGCAGTATTTGATTTATGGTTATGAAATATTACGGGGTAAAAACTTGCCTGACAAACAGGTTAATTAAACAATAATAAAAGATTTATTCGGAGAGCTATTTATGAACCCACTAAGTGTACATGCTGTCGTTCTTGCAGCAGGAAGATCGAAGCGCTTTAAAACCACAAAAAGTAAGCTCCTTTTTTCTATCTGCGGAAGACCTATGGTCCTCTATCCAATCAAAGCACTGGCCTCTCTTAACATTCCGGTAACCGTAGTGCTTGGCAATCAGGCTGAGCAGGTTAAAACTGCAATCGAACAAAAAAAGGATGCCGCCAGCGTTGACTACGTTATCCAAGAAGAACAACGTGGTACCGGTCACGCTTTGGCCTGTTCGCAACCAATGTGGGACGGCAAGGATATTTTGATTATCAACGGTGACTGCCCCCTTATCTCCTCAGATCTTATTGCCCAAACAATCAAAGAACATACTGAAAAAAATGCCACCATTACCTTCCTGACAGCACTCATGATTGATCCTTCTGGCTACGGACGCGTATACGAAGAAGAGGGCGCGGTGCGCATCATAGAAGAAAAAGATTGTTCCTCTGAAGAGCTACGCATCTCTCGCATTAACGTTGGCGTCTACATCATGCGACGAGATTTTCTTGAAAAAAATATTGGCGCCATTCAGGCAAGCAACGCCGCCCGTGAACTTTATTTAGTTGATCTGGTCAAAATGGCCTCAGACCAAAACCTTACCGTCCATACAATCTCTGTTCCATTCGATGAGGTCCGTGGCGTTAACACATTGCAAGAATTGTGGAGTGTCGAACAAATCAAGCGATCAGAACTTATCCGTCATTGGATGTCAGAGGGCGTACAGTTTGAATTGGCACAAAACACACACATCGATATCGATGTAACCATAGGCGCAGGCTCATTTATCGGTACAAGTATTCTTTTGCTAGGGAACACGACCATTGGTAAAAATTGCTTCGTTGGAGCTTTCTCGATTCTTGAAAATACAACACTTGGGGACAATTCCGTTATTCATTCGCACACCGTTGTTCAAGACAGCACCATCGGCAGCGATTGTAACGTCGGCCCATTTGCCCGTCTGAGAAATAATGTCACCACCGGCAATAATGTCACCATCGGTAATTTTGTTGAAATCAAAAAATCGACTATCAATGAAGAAAGTTCAATCAAGCACCTCAGTTACATCGGCGATACCACAATGGGGAAAGAGGTTAATGTTGGTGCCGGAACCATTACTTGCAACTATGATGGAACAAAGAAACATCAAACCGTCATTTGCGATAACGCATTTGTCGGTAGCAATAACACCATCATCGCACCGGTTACCATCGGTCAAGGAGCCTTTACTGCTGCCGGCTCAACAATCACGCACGATGTTCCAGCCAACAGCCTTGCGATTGCACGTAGCCAGCAGGTAAACAAAGCTGCGTATGCTGAAAAACTTCTGGCTAAAAAGAAATAACGAACAGGGCACGCACGAGCATGATACATTTTGTACACACCGCAGACATTCATTTTGGCGTTGAAAACTATGGCAAAATCGATCCGGCCACCGGCATCCATTCGCGCCTGCTCGATTTTAAAAAGAATCTTGCCCTCACTATCGATTATGCTATCGAGCAGAACGCCGATTTCTTTTTATTCTGCGGTGACGCATACAAGACGGCTAATCCTACCCCAACTCAACAAAAGATGTTTGTTGAAGAATTATTGCGGTTGCATAAGGCAAACATTCCTGTCGTCATTATCGTTGGCAACCATGATCACCCATTAAGTTTTGGTAAAACCAATGCGCTTGATGTTTTTGCCTACCTTCCACTTGATGGTTTTTATGTTTTTTCAAAGCCCGATCTTATCACCATCACGACTAAAAATGGCCCAGTCACCATCGTCGGCATCCCATGGCCAACGCGCAACAATGTCATCACCAATGATATCCACCGCTTTAAAACAAATACTGAAATAACTAATTATCTTTCCCAGCGTGTAAGCGAAATAATTGAAGGCTATGCAGCGCAAGCCGACCCTGAAATTCCAACCGTTCTTGCCGGGCATCTAACGGTGAGTACGGGTATGTTTTCTGGCTCAGAAAAGTGTGCAATCTTTGGAAACGATCCACTTTTCTTACCATCACAACTTGCTCGCGCTCCCTTTGATTATGTTGCCCTTGGCCACCTCCACCGCTACCAGAACCTTAATTCAAACGG
>JBAYHB010000050.1:0-9231 GCA_041666365.1 Candidatus Babeliales bacterium
AGGCTTCCGGCCTTCGCACAAGGCTTCGGCGGACAGGCTACCATGAGCGGAATCTTCTAGCAGCAATTGATTTATATTTTCGATTACTTGCCCGTGCGGCAAATTCTTTTGATCGGGAGAAAATCTTACGGGATAGTCTTTGAACACACATTTGTATGAAAAATCTTTACCGAGTAGATGGCAGTATTCGTTTGTTTTTTCAAAACAAACGAATACTGTTGTGATCCATGGCAGCAAAAAAAGAACGGCTTTACCGGGTACAACATTGAGCTCGTGGATATGAACCTTGCATCCGGTCAAGCGTGCAGCTAGTGCTACCGGGATAGTAAGCAGGCCACCGGTGCTGATCATTTCAGTTGGTCGGTAGCGTAGCACATAATAAAAACTTTTTATGATAGCGACTGTTACTTGGAGCGCAATTTTTGGGTAACGCCAGAATTTCCGTACGGCAAACTTATCGATCGAAAATGTTTTTACTTCCGTAATAAAATCATGAGAATTGGCAATCGATTGTTCTAGGTGCGATGGGCCCGTAAACAGAATGATTGGTTGAGCAGGCAGGGCGTTATGAATAGTCTTTGCCCACTGCAGTGCTGGCAAGATATGGCCACCCGATCCGGCGGCGACAACAAATAATGGTCTAACTGTTTTCATGTTTTTCCAGTGCATTGTTTAAATGTTCGCGAACAATGGTATCGTCGGGCGCAAGTTGCAGCGCCTGTTTGAAAAGCGCTTGCGCTTCATTGTGCTTACCTAGTTTAAGAAGTACACAGCCCTTTGTATCAAGAAAATAATAACAGGCAGGATCTGTGGCGATTGCATGGTCGATAAGTTCAAGTGCTTTTTCCAGTTTCATATCGCGTTGCGCGTAAAAATATGCCAAAAGGTTATAGGCAGGGGGATAGGAATCCTGGTAGCCAATTGCTTTTTCAAGGAGTTTTTCAACCTGATTCATATGATTGGTGGTGTAATAAAGATAGGCCATGTGGAACAGAATCTTTGATTTCAGGCTCTCGTCGCTGGTTGCCTTGAACATTTTTTTATAGAGCGAAAGTGCATTTTTATAATCGTGTGCATCAAGGTAAAGGTCGGCAAGCGCCGCAAGAATATTGATGGAGGCATTTTCTTTTTTGACTACTTTTTCAAGACATTTGATAAGTACGTTGAGCGGAACGTCAGCTTTAGGTAAAAGCAGAAGTGTATGGATGATGCTGGTATCAAGCGGATTTTTTTCTATCCACGCATGCATAAAAGATCCAAGGGCGTCAAAATCTTTAAGCGCCAAAAGAATTTCAATTTTGAGCAAGCGCGCCTTTTTAAAACTAGGATTTTTGGTAAGCGCCTCGTCGATGTTTTTCAGTGCACTTTCATACTGCTGACCGCGTAACTCGATAAGCGCCATATCGAAAAAGTATTCTGGTTTGTTGCTGCGAATCTTTTTTAAACAATCTGCAGCTTCAGTGAACCGATTTTGCATAAATAAAAGTTGCACGAGTTGTTTTTCAATTGTTTCATCGTTGCCAGAGATATCAAGAAAATGTTTGTAGCCGTTGATAGCTTCATTAATTTTGCCCTGCTGTTCAAGCAGGATCGCTTTGAATAACCACCCGCGGTCGAAGCGTGGAGAGCGTTTTAAGCTTTCATCAATGCTGGCAAGCGCCTTTGGAAAATCTTTTGTGTGAAGATATATTTTTGACTGTAAGAAGAGGAATAAAAAGTGGCGCGCTTTAAGGGCCTCTTTTTTCAAGCACTTATCAATAAACTTTAGTGCCGCTTTAAAGTCTTGTTTTTGAAGCAACGATACAGCGGTGTAGTAACTTATCTGCTCGTTATCAGGATATTTTTCGGTCAGCGCGCTAAGAATTGTATTCGCTTTGGTTTCTTGATTGAGAGCCAGGTATGATTGCGCCAGGGCTAGCTGTATATCAAGATTGTTTTCAAGCATCTTTTCAAAGGTAGCGCCTTTTTTTTCAAACAAGCCAACGATGGCGCCATGTTGCCCCGTATCAAAAAGAAGATGGATGTATCCTTCATACGGCGATATGAGATCTTTATCGGTTAATAGTTTTTGGTACGTTGTGTACGCCTCCCTGACGTTGCCCATCTGGTGCTGGCGTATGGCCTTAAGATAGTTGAAATACCCATCGGCTTTGGCAGTTGTCGTTTCTTCTTGTGCAATGAAATCGATCGAACCTTGGGATTCGTTTTTTTGTGCCGAGCGTGCTGACAGTCCGAGGGTAATAAATGCTACAGCCGTATAGATCTTCTTCATACAACTACTCCTTTTTAGGGTTCCTTTGGCGGCTTGCGTACAAAAAATGCTCGAGCGCTTCGCGTAGATTTGGATTTTTGATTCCAGCAAGAGCCTTCGTCTCAGCATTATTCAGTGTACCATGCTTGAAAGGGGGAGCGGTTGTTTTTCGCTTTTTTGTTTGGATTCCCGCAATTTTACTATGAAGTGTCGCTTTGTCGATGAACCTAAAACGGATAACGGTGATGCGTTCTTTGTCGCAACAGGCATTAATTTTTTGTTTGAGGAGCGGCATAAACATGAGCAATTCTTGTGCCCACGCAGGGTGAACAACGCCAAGGATCAGAACGTTGTCTTGAATTTTATCGATAATCACTTTTTCTTTGAGCGGCCCAATGATACTGTCCCACTGTTTGAGCAGTTCAATCTTCCAGCGGTGTTCTGCTGGGATAAGATGAGCAAGAAGTGAAGGAAGTGTGTACCACATTTTTTCAGCGATGACAGAGAGCGTAAACTTTATGATTGGTAAGGAGTATGATAGCCACTAATTTTCCTTTCGGCAAAAAAGGTCAATCAACCAGATGCGCACAATGATTCCATCTTTGATCTATCGTTATGTGATCATAGTAAGCGCCAAGCGCAATGGCAATGGCACTTAGTGATACCACAATAACCCTAATTGTTTTCGGGTATTTTTTCACCAATACCATGACTCTTTCTTTAAATTTTTCAGGTTCTGACGTTACATCACTATCATCCTTTATCAGAAGATAAGCGATAATCCATGTAATAAGCGTTGCTGCAGCTGCAACTGAAAGTCCAGGATGTTCCTTGAAAAGGAAGTTGCTAAGAAGATCTTTAAGTCCAACCGATTCACAATGCTGTTGCATCTGGTCTTGTAAAAACTGATTTGATGGTTGGCCAGGTATCCTCCTCAGCCCAACTTGAATCTCACTACTGTCTTCCTTTCTGCACCTTTCTGCTACATTATTTGCACTTCGATTAAGAACTCTATCGCCCAGAATAAATACTGCATCGGGGGAAGATATAATAGCTTTTAAATTTTCAGGTAGTTCAGCTTGATGTGTAATTCCCTTGAGGAATTCATTTAATGACCAATTGTTATCATCCTTTACCCTGGCGGTAACAAGAGGCTTTCCTCTGGTTCCAGTTAGCGTATTGAATATAAGAGCTACCTCAGTTTCTCCTTGTACCTGGGAAGCTTCTATATCCGCCGTAGTACAGAAGAAACAAGGGAGGAAAAATGATAAAAGTTTTCTCGTGTGTAACACTTTATTAACCTCTTTCAATAATTTTGTTTTGCCCTGTTATCAAAATGTTTGCAACATGCGATAACACCTACAGATCCGACCAACGCAACCGCTTCTTTCCAATGGTCTTTGATGAATGGAATGAAACCAGATACTTTCTGTTCACCATCGACACTCAGATCCTCTTCCTGATTTTTGTAGGTTTCCCATAGGTACCATGTCCAAAGAGCGGTTAGAATGATAGTTGCAGCTGTAGTTCGGGGGTTGTGCTTAATCGTTGTACGAACAGAAACAAAGATAGAATCCAAGAAAAATCCAGCCCTGGTTTTTGCACCGGCATTATACAAAACTTTCATTACTCGGAGATCTCCATGCGCAAAGGCTTCGTCGTAAGCGGTCCATCCATTGTATGAAAGGTTAGGATCGGCACCGTTATCGAGTAAAAGCTGCAATTTTTCCGTATTTCCATACAAAATGGAATCTATTATTGCGCTAAAGAGAGGAGGCCCAGGAAATGATTCTGGGGTTTTAGATATCAAGTTAGGATTAGCACCAGCGTTAAGTAATGCTTTTATTGCATAGATATTTTTAGATTCAATAGCAGGGATGAGCGGCGAATAATCAGAACTTTGTCCATCTGGATTAGCACCAGCCTCAAGCAATGCATCAATTGATTCTTTGTTACCATGTCGTATTGCGCAGCAAAGCATAGAGCACGCATTTTTTGGTGCCAAATTTGGGTTGCCCCCATGTGCAAGAAACTTTTTAACTACCGCTGCTTGATTCCCCATATATCTTACAGCAGTAAAGAATGTGGTTGCTCCATGGTCGTCTGGCCCATTTTGATTGGCTCCAGCATTAAAAAAAACATCAATGTCTGAGGCATTATTACGAAATGCCGTTATATATTCAGATAAAAACTTTGTAGCCATTTCTGGCGTTGTTGCATCACGAAGCATCTGTGCTTGCTTCGTTGGCGTATAGTTTCCTATGCCGCCTTGTGATTTATTATATTCATTAAAAAACTCAATGATTGGTCGAGCAGCAAATGCATTTTTTATTTGCTCCAACCATTCTTGTTTCTCTTCTTCTCTTTGAAATTCGTCATTAACGGCCATAAGGTTAGCAACACTTTCTTCAGTTAATTCCCCACTAACAAATTCGATAACGTCCTGTTGTAACTCGGGAACAAAATTTGGTGGAATATTGAAAACGGTTGTTTGAGGCGCTGGTTCTTTTACCTCAACCTCAGTGGCCCATACAACATGACAGCACTGAACGGAAAGGACTGCCATGAGCGTAGTGAGGTTTTTCATAAATGAGTTACCCAGCACATTTTCTCTTTTCTTGGTTCCTTTCAACATAGCGTTCAATCAGGGCCCTAAGATTACCTGTTGAAATAGGTAAATGCCGCTCCAAACGTTCCAATCTTAATAAAGAATTAAAATATTTATCACACAACCTAATTGTTTCACCAACTTGAAAGCAAGCCCCGCTATACGAGCACATCCTTGCCTCACTTTCAACCTTGTACACGTTATTCCACCTAACAAATTCACCGTTAAAACAAATTCCTTGATCTAAAAGTGTTATAAGCGGAACCTTTTCTATCCTGTACCTGTAATCGTCATAAAATAAATATCCACAAATCAGAATAAGGAGTGTTGAAATAACTGTAAGGGCAGGAACCTTTTCTCTTGCGTCCCTATACACAATTCCACGCACATGCTCCACATATTTATAGCTGGCCGCATCCGCCCCAGCCAATAAACCAGCGATTAACCCTAAAATGGAAATAATCATTTGCGCGTCATTAGGCGCGTTGTAAAGCGTTAGTTTCCTGTCGTTATATTGGATGTTCTTATCGATATTCAAGAATTTTTCTAAACACTCTTTAGGTGCGTTGTGAAACGATAGCATCGTTTCGTTATTTTTTATGAGATTCTTGTTTAATAAATTTTCCAAAAACTCCTCAACGAAAGTGTCACTTTCAATCACCGCGATTTTACCATCATTCGATGAACCATGCATTGAGCAGCCACAAGCAAATGCCATAACGGTAATCAAACCAAAATATTTTTTATTCACTTTTATATCCATGTTTCTTACAGAAGGCCATTATCCTTATAAAATGTGGTATCTATTTTATATAAGTGCTTGTGCTCTATTATCAAAATGTTTACAGCATGCGATGACACCTACAGACCAGAGCAACTATTTTATTCTTCGATTGCTGTCAATCTCGTTTTATATGTTGAAATTATATTTCTAAGCTCTGTTATGGCTTCATTTATTAGAACTTTTTCGTTATCAGTAAATGAAAAAATTGGCCTATCTACTGCTAATGCATAAGTAACTTCTAATGTTGCCCACGAGGAGATAAATTTTTGTATTAAATCTGTTTGAGGCTCTTGTATTTGTTTCACTAAAGCATGTAAATCGTCTATTAACCAGCGTAACGATTTTTGGTTAATTTTATAGCTTGCTATTTTTTGTTCTATTAAATTTATCTGCCTTAAATTATATTCTTTAACTTCATTATTCATGTTCATACTTTCTAAAAAACAGTTACAACTTTTCCTGTTTTCTCACAGGTAATTACGGTTATATTATTGATTTCATCAAAATGCTCAAGATTGCCTGGTAATTTGTTTTGCTTTGTTAATCCTGTCTTAATCGCATTTTCTACCACCATCGGAGTCAGTCCTCTTTCCTGGATCCTTTCAATGGCATGCGCAGAATATTCTCTGCCATAAATAATTGTTGGCGTACGAAGCCCATTTTGAACACGAGGTGTAGGATTCATTCCTCTTCTTCCAACTGGAGTCGACGCGTCTACGGCAGTAGAAACTTTTTGTTCTACTCTTGTGGCAACTTCCCCCGCCACCTCTTCTACCACCTGGCTGACCGTCTTGCCATTTTGGTTAAGGAGTTCAGGCGTATCTCCCAGGCAAGAAAGGGCTTCTTCTCCTATACTTTGACCGCACTCCAATCTGATCTTGCCGCAGTTAACAATTTCCATGACGTGGTGTTGGGTTAATGGATCGGCGTTACGTAAAACCTTTTGAAGCTGCGCAGTTGTAGCGTCGAGCTCAACAAAAGCCCTTTCGGTAAGGTTGCCATGAGCAAGAAGCGATAGGCCTTTACAAGCGATGAAGTCACCAAAAAATACAATTCCTTCTTCAATGCCACGTTCAAGCAACTGTTGCCTGGACATCGCTTTTACATTTTGGATATGAGCCGCAATGGTTCTTTTTAATATTTCAGCTCGTTCGTGGTAGCGTTTATCAAGAGTATTGAGTTGATCAAGACTGAAAGACTCACTGGCTTCAATAGATTCTCCCAATGTGCTAGCAATGTTGAATGCACATTCTGCTGTACTCGTTGCAAAACCAGTCCAATGCTCTGGTGATGTTAGGCGCAAAAGTGCTTTTGGTGTTGCATTGACACTGGCGCTGGCAAGATCTTTTAGAAAATCTTTGGCAATAGTGAGGTTGTGTCTGGCAATATTAGAGAAGAGAAGCGCAGATTCCTCATCGCCGGCAGAAGCAAAATGCGCTGCGAGCTCATTGAAGACATCAATAGCTTTGCTCATTTCAATGACACGAGGTTGGTTGACTGCATCTTGTGCAAGTTTCTGCGAAAGAAGTTTTGTCGTGGCAATCTTTTGCTTAAGCTTGCTCAGTGAAATTTGTTGCCCATCGTTTCCCGTTATGATTGCTTTTTCCATCCGCATAGACGTCGGCGATAAAGATCTTACATTTGCAGGAAGAGTTGGGGTTGTATCAAAAACGATTCGCGGAAGGTTACGAAAGACAGCCTCAACATCGGGTCGTGGTGCGTATCTTCTTTCTTCTCGTGGCAGTGTAAAATGATCGCTATTATCGCCACGTAACCACTGAATGGCTGAGCGGGTAAGCGTTTCTGCTGCAAACTCAGTTGCTGCACAAAGCCCACTTTCCAGCGACTGAGTTGAAATAGCCTGCATTTTTTCGCCAAAAGATGGTTCTGTTCTCTTTGGCTGGGGTTGAATGCTTTTTTTCTCAGAGCTATTGTGTCCGGGGGTTGCAACCGGAATACGTGAGGTTGAATTTATTGGTGCCCCTGAAGTTACGGTTGTTGGCATTGTCAATGGCGCAGTGTTATTTTGTGCGTGAGAACTGGTTGTATGTGTAGTGATGGAAGATGCTTGAACGGCGTCATTTATTTTAGTGTGTATTTGGTCAGCTATTTGTTTTGCTTGCTCAAGCTGGGCAGCGATTTTTTTGGCATTTTCTTCAAGGATTTTATGCCGGCTATTTTGCCATGGCCATCGAGCCGCATGGGTATCATAATGATCTTGAGCTTTATGGAAATCCTTTTTTGATGTATCGAGGATTTGTGTTCCTTGTTGCATAAGCGATTGAACATCATCGAATGTTTTGGTTGTTTTTAGACATTCTGCTGAAGTGCCAATTCTGTTAGAAGCAGCCAATAATTCAGCCTTAGCACGTTCCCAGTCATCGCTTAATGGAACAAGTACCTCATTCCTATCAATTGCAGCTCCTCTTGCGTGATAATCAGCATGATCTCTTAGATTTCCTCCCTTTACTTCTTGCATAAATCCATCGTGAAAGGCATTTGCCTGTGTTGTGTTTTTATCTATCTTTGCTTCCCTTTCTGCTCGCAATTGATGGACCATATCTTCTGTATTTGAATGTGCTCCAGAAGGAGTATTTGGGAATGCTTGGGAGATTGGTGGGGGCTCAGGTCTATCGTTGTGGGCCAAAGAGGATGAAGCGCCTTTGTTAAGATTGTTAAGAGCATAATCTACGAGCGGATCATAGAGAATGGTAGATGATGAGCCATCTTGAAGGCCATATAAAATGGGCGGCGGCTGGGGAAGCGTGTGCTGAGTTATCGCTTCAGTTACCCATGTCGGCTGGCATGGGATGTTGCTTGAGTTGTGTATATGGTTTATGACGGTGTTGTTTTGGCTCAATGCGTAAACGTCATACGCAACTTCCCCTGTGGTTGGATTGCATTGATATATATCAAGTTGTGAATTTCCTGTCGTCAGCCTTGTAAGATAGCTGGCAACACTATTGCCATTATTGGGATCAGTAGTAATTTGTACTGTTTTATCCGGAAGTCTTTCTACTCCATACAAAAAACATAGTGTTTCGAAAAATAATAATAAATATAAAACGCTCTTTTTCATAAGGCCCTGTATAAAATTTTGATAGTACGTTGGTGGCAAAGCGGTTGATTTTGGTAACTTATCTGATCAATGGTTTTGCATGTGTCTACTCAGCTCATCAAGTCCAGAATTAGCAACGCCACTAAGGCTCGCGCCAAGAATTCCACCTACAGGTCCCCCAACGGTATATCCAGTAGATATGCAAAAATAACCAATGGTTTGGTGTCTGAAGCTATTTATTAATCCGTTCCAGAACTGAAGTTCATACTCGTGTTTTTTGAAAAACACTTCACCATTGACTTTCGCTCCCTTTCGCAGGAGCAAGTGAAGGTTCTCTGGATTGCTTGAAGAAACATTTTCAAAAATAGTTATATAGCTTTGATTGTCCATATTGTCTGAACCTATCCTATAGCTTCCTGCTTTAAAGTCCGCTCAAATTTGTTAATCTAAATACCATGTGTTTTAAAAGGAGAAAAAGCATGATATTTAGTCTTGATTTGAGAAAGCGAGTAATCGCTGCTGTTGATGAC
>JBAYHB010000051.1:0-9162 GCA_041666365.1 Candidatus Babeliales bacterium
GTCCTTTTGAAGCCATCACCAAAATTTAACGTGTCCGTATTCAGCTTAGAAACGGCATCGACTATAGTAAACATGCAACGCTTTACTATAGAGTCTTACGAAGATTACTATACGTTCTTCCACCAATCTCTACTCAATATTATTCAGAAGCTAGAAATAGATAAAACATCAGCAAATAAAATTTGTTATCCTAACTTGATGCAGCAAATTCACAATCAACTAATGACCCCAAGTCCATTAGTTATTAAGCTGGAGAGCGAGGGAAACTTTATGATTCTCACAAGCATTAATCCAACTGGCGTCGCAATAGACAAGGAACAAATAATCAATACATATAATTATCCTCTTTTGAATCATAGCGCGAAAATCACAGTCATATATAAAAAACGTACCCAAGAGGCATCAATTACCTGTGAAATTTATGGAGCCTCCGGCTTCGACGGGAAGAGATTTCACAAAACGAGTGAACAATTTATAAAAGAATATACTTCATTTGTTTATACGACAGATCAATCCGTTTCTTTTTCATTTAAATTCAAGAATGCCAAAAACCTAAATAAGGAAATGGAACAAGCTTATAATTGTATAGTAGCTGCAGCAGCAATTATATCCTGGCCTAAACATCTCAAGCGCTTGAAAAATGCATTACCTGCAAAAGAGCCTATTAAAAAAAAATTAACCGATCCAACACAAGCCCAACAACAACGCGCGGCACCAGCTGCCTCAGAGGCAGCTGCGTCAACAGTCGTTGTAAATAAAATGGCACCCCTTCTGACAGTTCAACCAAAACCGCAGCCTCAGCAACAAGTTCAAGCGGCAGCAAAGCCTGTGGCTCCACCTCCGACTAAAAAAGACAATCCACCTCAACAGCAACAACCTGTGCCACCGAAAAATTCTGATGTAGCGCCAGCACAAGCACCTCAACAAGTGCAGCCAGAAAAAACCTGGGTCCAAAAGTCGGCCGATTGGGCGAAGGCCAACCCTGGTTACGCTATCGCAGGTGGTATTGGTGGTGCAGCGGCACTAGGAACGGCAATCGCGGCAGGAGTAACAAATGGATTCCAGGGAAGCGGGGAGCAAACGCCATCGACTGACGATGAGGAGGATGATCGAAGCGATCCAAATAGCCCAAATTACGATCCGGATTATGTACCAGGGAAAAAATAGAAAAAGCTTATTCCCCAGAAAACCGCCAACGTCGCAAGCGCTGCCCCAAGGTCGTCGATCATAATTCCAAAGCCGCCTTTACACTTTTCATCAAGCAGATGTATCGGAAACGGTTTGACGATATCAAAGAACCGAAAGAGAACAAAAACAATAACAGAAGAAAAAATATCAGTACCGGCTACCACGCTCAACAAGCCCATCGCAACAACCTCGTCAATCACAATAAATGATGGGTCTTTAGATCTATAATGAACGGCAACAATGCCCGCCGCATACCAGCCAATAAAAAAGAGGCTGCTAAAAAAAAGAACCAACACAGCAGGATTGATACCGAAAAAAGATTGCCACGCCCAGGTCAGCACGATTGTTACCAAGCTTGCAACGGTCCCCGGTGCCCACGGAACAAATCCAATATTTCCAAGCGTTGCAACAGATTCATAGAAATTATAAACAAGTTCCTTATTCACGTTCATTCCCGGCGTTATTGTTTGTATGTCGCCAGTATCGAATAATGTAATCAAGCCCAGAATATAAACTTAAAAGAACAACAACTAAGATAACCGCCTGCGCAGTCAGCAGCGCTACACCTTTCGCCGCAACCTGCCCACAATCAATCCCCATCAAATCAACAATAAAAAAAAGATAAATCGAAAAAAATTGTGCCGCCGTTTTACCTTTTCCAAGTTCTGATGTTCTCAGGCTCGTCCCTTGTGCAACAAGTTGTAACCGCAAACCCGTCACAACAATATCACGTAACGCCATAAGCGTTACAATAACCCAGTGGAGCATGCCCTGCCAAACGAACAGTGAAAACGTTGCGAGTACTAAAATTTTGTCGGCAATCGGATCAAGGAATGCACCAAGTTTTGTTTGTAACCCATACCGACGGGCGTAATAACCGTCGTAGGAATCGGTCAACATTGCAAAGGTAAACAGTGCAACGCCGGCAACTTGATAACCGCCACCCTGCATATACATCGCGATAAATACAGGCGTTAAAATGATACGGAGAAGCGACAAAATATTGGGAAGCGTATAATTATTTTTCAATTCTATTCCACTTCAGATCTAAGTAAAAACTTTTAACGACACGTGTAGAGGTAGCATACACCCAGGAAGGTTTTACTCAACTACAGCAGAACGGTTTCTATGCCCATCTAGCTTTTCGCGACCTACCCCGCACCACCCTCCACTGGAACGATCGTCCCAGTTTGGCTCAACGCAGAGATACGCTTCACTTGCTGGGCGCTCCTTAAGGAGCGCTGGGTGAACAATGATAAACCGTTTTCCTTCTGGCGTACTGATTGGTCTTCTTCCAGGCCAATACGCATTTGAATCAAATAATCCCTTAGCCGCCAGTGCTTGAACGTCTTCATTGCTAAGCGTGAAACCATGATTTTCGCCAACGCTGAAGAGTACCGGTACTCGCCCATTGTTATAAGTAATTTCTATAATTAACTCTTTAACCGTGCCTGGCAGAGGATCACCACACACATAAGCATTCATTTCGCCCGATCCAGCAGAAATTGAAATTTGGCCATCTTGAGCACATCGCGCATTCACCTTTTTAGTTACCACGGTCATATCTTTTTTGTATGCTCCAGCAGCTCCGTACCAGGCGCCAGTAACACTAAAAACTGGAGCGATTATTTCTGGGGAGCCTTTTACATCGTTTGTTGTGACATCGCTTATATACTTCTGCCACACAGCCGACGCTACAGTGAAATTCTTTCCATACGAATTAGCTACAATTTGCCCTGGCTGACTACCGCCATTTTTCATAAGAGGCGCATCATCGGCAAACAGATCTTTTGCATCCAGATGGGTGAATACAAAGCCCTCGTTCTCGTCAACACTAAAAACCACTTCTGGCCCATTGTTATAAGAAAGTACAATAACAAGCTGCCGTTGTCCCGGTACTCCATCAATACCAAAATAAGAATTCATTACGCCACCATGCCCGCCAGGGATTGCAATATAGTTGTCTTTTTCGAGCTGGGCTCTGACCTTATTGAGAACATCTGTTACATTTTCTACATTTATGACTGGCGTAACTTTCGGAGCGCCACGATGCATAACCACATTATCAGAAGCCTGGATTGTTCCGTACCACGCTCCAACAATTTTTAACGTACCTGCTGGAAAAACAAGCTCACGGGTATCAGGAGGATTAATCACCCACCATTTATCCTCGTCGCGACAACCCTCCACACATGAAATAGGCAGATTCTCACGCTGGCTCTTTCTCCACTCAAACCGTCCATCAACTTCAACACACTGCATAAGACGCTCATTCGCTACGTTTAAATAACGAGGCATATGATTCAAGGCATCTTCAGATAACACACCGCCACAGGGCTGCAACTTATTATTCGGAACAAAGAATTCAAATGCTAAACTTCCGCCAATGGCAGGACTTCCATCGCTTCTTGTATACCACACATCACTGTTGTCGCCTTCCTCATGACCAGAGACCGTAACTCCTGCTTCACTATTAAAGTGGAGTGTTTGTCCTGACATGAGATGACGAAGGCGAACTCTCTGCCCCCCGGTTACTTCTTTGCCGGCTACCAAGCATCCACCCATCGGTAACATTTCAATGATCCAATTATCGTTATAATCACCAACTCCATC
This sequence comes from Candidatus Babeliales bacterium, assembly GCA_041666365.1. Taxonomy (GTDB): domain Bacteria; phylum Babelota; class Babeliae; order Babelales; family RVW-14; genus JBAYHB01. The sequence continues at coordinate 3,802 of JBAYHB010000051.1, forward strand.
TTTCCCAAAAGCAGTCGCCCTTCCTTCTGTAAAATGGAGATTTTTACCATTTTCGCGCTGCGTAAGTCGTACGATTGAACCGTTGGAAATTGGATCGCCAACACTGAGCTCGCCATGAAGCAGGCCAACAATCCCTAACAAAATTAAACACAATGGAAGAACGTTTATGCTTTTCATAGGACCCCCTCTGTAAAAAACTTTTCAAACAACTCTATGAATAGCATATCGACCTCAACATTCCATTGTCAAACAACAAGAAACTCACACCTATAGTAGAGACTCCAAAAGGGCCACAATCTCGTCATACGATTTACTAAGAGCAAAATCTATTGCTCTTTTTATATCCATAGGATCTAGAGCATCCACCTTCTCCACGAGAAGTTTCATGGCATCTAAATGTCCACAAATTGCTGCAACGGCCAAGACTGATCCTTCATATTTATTTTTAGCTTTAACATTTGCCCCATGTGCAAGTAAGAATTTTATGATGTCCACATAGTTCTCTCTGACTGCAAGGTGTAATACTGTATTGCCATTGACATCAGGAATATTTACGTCGGCATTCCCTTTTACTACCAAGCACTCTATAACCGCTAGACTTTGATAAATTGTTGCAAGATGAAGAGCCGTTAATCCATCTTCATCTTTTGCATTAATATCTAATTTAGGATTCTTTTCTTTATCGTTCAAAATAGCGCTTACATCCTTTTCTCGCCCCTCTTTGACAGCAAGGTGTAATTCCGTGGTATGACCAGTAGAATCGTTATGTACCCCTTTATTGAAAAAAGCCCCACCCATTACCCCACTGGCGCTTGAGGAACTTGCATACGACATAGGAGGCTGGGCAGAAGACGTATCTTTATCCTTCGTTTCTTCTGGTCCAGAGACAGCGCCGCCTACCGTATTCATACATACTGTATCAGCAGGCTTACCGTTACCTTTCTTTGGACCTTTCTTTTGGCATTTTTCAACAATCTCTTCGAGCGATTTTGCCACGTGTTCAGCCACCAAACTAGCATCCGCTCCGCATTTCTCCAAAAAATTTATAACCTCAAAACAGTTTGCGTTGATAGCAAGAAAGAGTGGTGTTTCTTCTTTTAAGTTCTTTGCATCAACATCCGCTCCATGTTTCACCAACAATGTGGCGCCTTCTAACCAGCCATTCTTTGCGGCAAAATGAAGTGGGGTCTCTTTGTTCATATTACACGCATTAACGTTTGCTCCGTTTTTTGCCAAAAATTTTACAATTTCTAATTTCTCATTTTTTTCCTCCTGCGTTGCTGTTCCAGATTCAACAGCAATAAAAAGAGGGGTCCTTCCATCTTTGTCCTGCAACTCAACATCCGCTCCAAGCTCCCTTAACAATTGTACAACCTTAAATAGATGGCGATCCGCAGCAATATGAAGGGCTGAAGTAAAGTAGGGTTTGAATTTCACATTAATATCTACCTTTTTTGACTTAATAAGTGATTCTATGGTTCCTAAATGCCCACGCGTAACAGCTGTAAAAAATTGACCTTTGGGCGTCTCCTCTCGAGCAGCAGAACAATGCTCCAATGGTTCTTTTTGTTCCTTTGTTTCTCCTGATTCCGAAACAGCTCCGCCTGTCGTGGCATTACCGACACCATTCTTCGGACAATTCTTAATATCCTCTTTGAGCGATGCTACCATGTTTTGAGCCGCAAAATCAGCCTCCGCTTGGCGTTCCTTCAAAAATTTTACACCTTCTTTCCAGCCATTCTTTGTGGCTAGCTGGAGTGGTGTCACCCCCTCACGACCAGCGCAAAGATAAACATCTGCCCCATTAGCCAACAAATATCGTACTACATTCATCGCCTGTTTGTTCACAGCCGCATGTAGCGGCGTAAGACCTTGCTTGCTCATTACATTAACTTTTGCTCCATGTTCTACCAAAAATTTCACAATCTCTAAATAACCATTTACGGCGGCACCATGGAGTGGAGTTGCGCCAATCTCATCTATCGCATTAACGTTTGCTCCTTTTTCTACCAAAATTTTCACGATTTCTACATTCCCTCTTTTAACAGCACAATGGAGTAAAGTCGTTCCATCAGCCTTCACCACATCAATTGCATTGTTTTCTACCAAAAATTTAGCAATTTCTAAATTACCATTATCAACAGCAAAAAAGAGTGGAGTTCTTCCATCTGCATCCTTCGCATTAACGTCCACTTTTTTTCTTACCAAAAATTTTACAACCTCAATTTGATTGGAATCCACAGCAAGATGAAGGAATGTATAAAGGTCGGGCTGGATTTTCATATTAAAATCTACCGTTTTTTGCTTAATAAGCGATTTTATGAGTCCTAACTCCCCACTCTTAATAGCACACAAAAGTTGGTTCATAAAAATAGAATCTCCCTGTTGATCAACTAAAGCTTTAGCCATTGCTTCATTAAGAACTCTAGTCAATTCTTCCTTTTTTTCTGCTGATTCCGGTTCTTCGCCTGTCGCATTTACACATGGTTCACTCTTAGGCGTAGCCGTTGCACTGGCCATATCTTTAAAAAATTTTGTAACCCCATTATTCCTCATTTTTTTTGCTCTTAACTCTGGCGTAAGTCCGTCTTTGTCCGTCGCTTTAACATCAGCTCCTCGATCAATCAACAATTTTACGGCCTTAGGTTGATTGCCTTTTGAAGCTTCATGCAAGGGCGTCTCTCTATAATTATTTCTTATATTCACCTCTGCATGCTTGTTAAGCAATAATGTTACAAGCTCTTCGTTTCCAGCTTTTGCCGCAAAGTGTAGAGCTGCATTGCCCTTATCGCCCTTTGCATTAACTTCAGCACCTTGATCGATTAAAAATGCTGCAAGGACGTTGTTTCCAGCTTTTGCCGCAAAGTGTAGAGCAGTATTACCATCACCATCCCTTGCATTAACCTTTGCCCCCAATTCAAGCCTATGCTTTATTTCATCTATATCCCCTTTTTCCGCCGCCTCGAACAAGCAAGCGTTATTCTGCTCTGTGCTGCTGCTTTCCACTTGGTCTTTTTTTTCTTCATTGTCATGAACTTGAGGAGAAGAAGGCACAGTCACAGCACCGCCTTCATTTTTTTCTTCGTTGTTTTCTTTCATGCACTCATTTTTAGCAGGTGCTTTTTTTCCTTTTGTGGCACCGGCGACATTTTTACCAATTTTATTTTTCGACGTTGCCTGCAGTTCTTCCTGAAGTTTTGCCTGAAAAATAGATACAGATTCAGAATTTCCTTTTTTTTGTGCCAAAGATATTAATTCGTTTAAATATTTTACCTTTGCACCATCAAGAGCCTTATACTCCAGCAATAATTTAACGGTTTGTCTTTTGTCACGCCATAACGCAACCTGCAATGCTGTTTTACCATCAAGGCCCCTTGCATTAACAGATACTCCACTATCAAGCAACTTTTTTACTTCTTCGTTGTTCCCACTTGCCGCCGCTCTACACAATTGTATCTCGAGTTCTTTTATTTTCGCTTCTTCTTGCTTTTCGGCTCCCACCATAACAGGCTGCTGAGATAGCTCAACGGGCACATTCGTGGTTGCCGTTGGTGCGACTACGTCGGTAAGCGTTGCAGGAGCAATCGGTATAGGCTGTTCACTATCTTCGCGTTTCTTTTTTCCCTTTCCCTTTTTTTCGTGCTTTTCAGCAGGCTGTAGCGCCTTACAACCACCTGCATTGTTGTTCTGAGAAATGATAGTATTTTCGGTTTCCTTCGTAACAGGCTGCCGCTCCTGACATACTTTTGAGCTGTCGTTAACAGTTGAATCTTTTTTGGTATCATCACCTTGAGAAGTCTCAACAACTCCGCTTTTCACTTCAGTATTTGCTTGTTTATCTTGATCTCCGGTTGCACCAAGCTGCAGCGATGGCTCAACGGGCACATTCGTAGTTGCCGTTGATGTAGCTGTATCTGGCTTTGCGGCTTCCTCTCCCCCTTTTTTCTTCTCTTTGTATATTCTTTGTTTCTTTCCATTCCCCTTTTTTTCCTGCTTTCCACCAAGCTGCTGAGATGGCGAAACGGGCACATTCGTGGTTACCGTTGGTGTGGCTGTGTTACTAGCAACGACAACCAACTCTTTTTTCTCCACTTTATCTCTTCCAGAGGCCTCCTGGCATGCCTTTTGGGATGCAATAAATTTCGCAACATCCTCCTTCTTATTTTCTCGCGCCAGCATTAATGCCGTTTTGACATCGTTATTCGTCGCGTCAATATTTACACCTCTTGACGCTAAAAGAAGGCTAACCACATCCAAGTGCCCGCGTTCTGCAGCGAGGTGCAACGGTGTATTACCTTCATTATCAGTGACATTTTTATCTGCGTTTCCGACTATCAAACAGTCTATAAAATCCGCATGCCCTTCTCGTGCGGCAATATGCAATGCTGTTTGCCCAGCGTTATTTCTCTGGTTAACATCTTTCCCTAACCGCGTCACAAACAAGCTTGCAATCTCTTTGTCCCCGCGAGCTGCCGCCCAATGGAAAGGTGTAGAACCTTGAAAATCTCGTACATTTACATCTGTATTTGCACTGCTGAGCAAAGTGCTAGCAAGAGCAAACGCTTTTTTCCAATTTAAGGCATTCATAGCATAATGCAGTGGCGCGGCGCCTTTGTCATCCTGCTGATTTAAAAATTCCTTGTTATCCTGGTTCTGTAACACTAGCTGCGCCACTTTCTCTTCGTTCTGCTTGATCACTTCGGAATGTAGCTCGTTTCTTCCGAAGCAATGTTTAACAATGTGTTCCATTGCTTCGCTTCTCGCCAGTGACGATGCCGTGTTCCCAAACTTATCTTTGACTTTAACATCTGCACCATTTTCCACTAAAAATGTTACTGTCTTGGGATCGTTATTTTTCATAGCAACAAGCAATGCCGTCCGCCCCATATTATCAGCTGCATCAATATGTGCCCCTTGCTCAAGGAGCAAATTAACAACCGATGTGTATCCAGCATTTGCAGCCGCAAGCAAAGGCGTAACACCTGAAAGATCTGATAGATTTACCTTTGTTATTTTTTTGTCTAACAAAATATTAGTAAGGATATGCGCGATTCCTTCAGATGACGCTTTCACGGCATAATGCACCGGGGCTTTACCATGCTTATCCACTTTATTAAGAAGTGCCAGATTCTTTGAAATCACCCTTGTACTATCCACGTTTTCATTGATAACTGCAGAGTGCAGAACAGTTAGCCCATCTATGCAACCAATTTTTTCATTTTTTTCTGCTTTTTGCGCAGCTTCAGCTTCTTTCTCTTCTGCTTCTTTTTTTCGCGCGGCTAATTCTTTTTGCGCGGCTTCAGCTTCTTTTTGTCGCGCGTCTTCTGCTTTTTGCTCGGCAGCAAACATCTGCCCCAGAAC
>JBAYHB010000052.1:0-9080 GCA_041666365.1 Candidatus Babeliales bacterium
ATGCAAAAGATCTCTCTGGTCAAGCGCTTGAAAATTTAGTTGATAACAAAATTGTTGATCAGCGCTTGATAGCTGATATCGCGTCGGCAAAACAAAAAGTTAAAGATGCAAAAAAAGAGCATGAAAAAGCTTCTCAAGCGCATGAGGCCAATCCTTCTGATAAAACTCAAGCGGCCTTGGAACAGGCGTCTAAGAATTGGGGAATGGCTGAGCGCTTTGAACGTATGAATATTGGACGTGAAGCGAGAGCGGCTATCATGAGAGAAGAGAAAGAAAAAGTCCGCGCATCTATCGCCAAAAAAAGACAAATAGGAGGTGCTCTTGTAGGCACAGCGGTTGCTGGCGCACTTGCTGGTTCAATCTATGGCATTGTCGGTGCTATTCAGGGTAACCAACCTAACACCAGCCAACTACAACCTTCTGCCTCTGCTAGCAACGATGACGATGCCAGTGCCGTTGTCGGTGCTGTTGAAGAGAATGCGGATTAACGAGGTTCGAGCATAGTTCCTTCACTCAGGATTGCTAGATAGTGTACGTAGACAAACCGCCGGCCGCGTTTCTTTCCGGTAACTTCTTTTAAGATCCCGATGGCTTCAAACTGGTTGATCAAGCCTGAAGCAGTTGGGTACGAAAGGTTAAATGCTTTCTGTATATCGCTTATGTCCAGAAGCGGCGTATAAAAAAGCTTATCCAATAACATGATTGCAAGCGGGGATGAGAGTTTCTTCTCATAAAGTAGTGTTTGATGGGTTTCTCTGAGCTGTAATATCTTTTTTATATTTTCAATTGCATCGTTACATGTTTCAATAATTCCCTTTAAAAAGAATTCAATCCACTGCTCATAGTTTCCCTTTGTTCGTACGAGTGTAAGGCGATCATAATATTCTTGTCGATTTTTCTTTAAATAATAACTGAGGTAGAGCAGCGGTTTTTTTAAAATTCCCTTCCAGTAAAGATAAAAAGTGATAAGCAATCTGCCAAGCCTGCCATTACCATCAAGAAAAGGGTGAATTGTTTCGAATTGGTAATGGATGAGCGCACAGTTAATCAGTTCTGGCAGTTTTGATTCTTGGTGCATGTACAGTTCAAGATCGCCCAGCGCCTTGAGCGAGTCTTCCGGCGTTGGTGGAACATAGCTTGCCGTAGTTAGATTGCATCCAGGGGCGCCAATCCAATTCTGTGATCGTTTAAATTCACCAGGTGTTTTTTCAGCCCCGCGTACCCCTTGAAGTAGCGTTGCATGGAGTTCTTTGATTAATTTAAGGCTCATAGGAAGGGTTTCAAGCCGGGCAATCCCATAGTGAAGCGCTTTGATATAGTTGACGACTTCAACAACATCATTAATGTTATCCAGCTTTTCGCCTTGTTCAAATTCAAAAATATCTTCAAGTGACGCCTGGGTTCCTTCAATCTGGGCGCTTAGCAGAGCCTCTTTTTTTATGTACATGGTAATAAAGAGATCAGTATTGGGCAACGTGTACGCCATGCCATCGAGACGAGCAAGAAGGAGCGTGGCATCCCATAAAAGTTTTTGAAGGTCGGCATCAATCGTGAGTGGTGGCGTTGGAGGCAGAGCGTTGGGAACAAAAGATGTATACCCTGTTGGTTGGCTTACATACTTACCACTTCTGTTTACGGTCATTTTATCCATAATCGTACCCTTTTTATTAAAGAATGCTTACATAACGGACGGTTTTTGGTTGCGTTATTAAAGAACTCTTACATAACGGGTTGTTTTTTGCAACGTTATTAAAGAAGGCTTTAATAAGTGAAGGGGCTAACCGTGTTTGGGAAAGAGTATGATATACTAAAAAACGTTGTATCTACCACCTATAAGCGTTACATAACGAGTAAACCAAATTTAAGGAACCTATGACAGACTAGCGAACTAATCCTAGGTACAAACAAGAAGTCTTGCACGCCGTTGAATATCATTTTCCCAACGCCAAAGTAATTCTTTTCGGATCACGCGCACGTGGAACTCATAAAGAGGGCGCTGATATTGATATTGCCTTAGATGTTGGTTTTCCAATACCCATGCATGAAATGACACGTATTCGGGCTACTATGGAAAATTTGACGATTCCATTGGAGGTTGATGTGGTTGATATGCATTCTATCCCTTCAGAGCTTAAAGCGATTATTTTAAAAGAGGGTGTCGTATGGAAAAGTTAGTCATAGTTGGCAGTCTCTTAAACAAAGCTCTGGTGAGTTTAAAGCAGTCATTTGAAGTACTTGAAGAAGCAAAGCGATTGAATAGCGAAGGGCTTGTCCTTGCCGCTCAAGATTCGATTATCCAACGGTTCGAGTATTCCTATGAAAGCTTTTGGAAATTCTTAAAAAAATATATGGAAGAAACGCATAACGTTCTCGATATCAACAGTCCCAGAAGTGTTTTTAGAATGTGCATAAAACTTGCTCTTTGTTCTGAACAAGAAGGCGAAGTTCTTTTACGGATGATAGACGATAGCAATGCAACGTCACATCGTTATGATGCACAAGAAGCACTTCGAGCATTGCCTAACGTTGGGCATTATTACGCTCTTATGGCGGCTGTTACCGAACGGATAAGTAAAAAATGTGCATGTACTGAGTAAGAGTTCTTTTCCTTTTTCTCATGTTCTGTTTCATATTCTAGGGTTGCATTTGTTTCTGTGATTTTTGCGACAGTATTTTCTGTGAGTATTGGGGTTGCCACCCCAAACCGGCTAAAGGGTGCTTGCGTGAGCACCCTTTAAACCCGCACGCAAGGGCGAGCCCTTTGAACCCCAAGCTGTCCTTTCCCACCTTCGGTGGTCAGGCCGATTACCACGGACAGCTTGTCTTCTTCGTTCAAACTTTTTTACACAGCACCCTGGCCTCGGGTGAAATAAGATTTCAAATCGGCCGGACGGGTGCGAGCGACTGCAATGAATCTGGATCCCCAGGCTTCGTACAAGGCTTCGACGGACGAGACGCCGGGCAGGGCAAGAATTTATAGCTACACTTACTTCGTTCGTTTTGTAAAAACGCGAAGCACGCGAATGCGTGCGTAGTACTAGATACTTGCCTGTCCTTATCGCCGATTTTGTTGCCTGGCTGAGGCAACAACCGGAGGCGCAGGATTCCAAAGGTCTCCCTTTGGTTGCTGGATTGTTAAGGGGGTGCAACCACCTCCTTAACGCCAGCCCGACATGGCAATGTCGGTACCTACGAAAAACGCTCACGAACTAACCCAACGAAAACTACATATAAAAACAAAATAAAAATAAAAAAATCTTTTTAAAAAAGTCAGGTTTTTAGGAGTGACTAACTCCCAAAAAAACTAATCTCTTGTTTTCCTCTTTAATTATTAAGTAATGTCTTAGTGGTGTTGTAAAACGTGAGGAAGTGTCAGGCGATAGGGTGTCCAAAACAGAAGGAGTTTGGTGAACAGAAATGAGGGCTGTAGGAGTGGCCAGCGTGGAGGGAAATCTCGGTCGTTAGCATTGTATCAAGATTGTTTTTTAGAGAAGGAGAGCGATGAGTAATATTTTTAAGATGAACGGATGGGTGATGGCAGTTGTACTGCTCGGGGCAGTTGGCACGGCGCAGGGGATGATTAACGCGCAGAAGCTCGAAGTAAAGATGGCAATGGAAGTAGCACAAAAACCAGGGCTCAAAAGAGCAGCATCAATGCCACAAGGCCCAGCCACACCGCCAGTACAAGCGCTACCTAGACTTAAGGCGGTTGGATCGGATCCATCCAAGATCAAGATAGTTGTAACGCCTCCTCCTGTTAATAAAGCAGCGGCGGTTGAGGATAAGAAACCTTCATTAACGAAACCATCAGGCTTGGTAGTTCCTCAGGACCAACAACCCTTTAGCGAGGCCCGTCCAAATGAAGTTACAATTGCAACAAAACCGTGGTATTCACGCTTGGGCGAAAAAATTTCTGGATATGGCAGGACAGTGTCGCGTACGCTTGGTATGAGGTCTCCTGAAGAAGATATTGAATATTATAAACAAAAACTTGAAGCGATTAAAGACGATAAGGCTCAAGGAGAAGGCAGTGAGTACTATAAGAGTAATCAAGCAAAACTAAAGGACGCACAGGATAAAGTAGCCGCCAAAAAAGCAGTGAAAACTGATCTGATCAGTAAGATCGGTGAACGTGAAGCTGGCCTATTCAAAGCTTCTACCGATGAGTATGGAAAATTATCCGCCGGTGCTATTCCTGAAAAATCAACGACCTCTGAGCATTTCCAAACCAGAGGGGTTTTAAGCAAGATTTCAGATACGGCTGTGGAAATCGCCACCGGCGTAAAGCCATTGAAAGATTCAGAGTTTAGAGCGAACATGCAAGTTCTTTTGGCTAAGGATGTAAAGCACTACGCAGCAAAAGAAAGTCTAATTAAGAATAATGTTATAGCAGATCAGAAACAAGAGACTGCAAAAGGCATAGTTTCTGTTCTTGAGGCCACGTTAAAGCAACCAAAATTGGCTCAGGCCGACAAGACCACTGCAATAAAAAAGGGTGTAGTAGAATTACTTAAAAATGGCGTTTTCGTTCCGGGTAAAAAATATCTTGATGAGACAGGAAAAGAAATATCCGGTTCAGAGATGGCTCGTAGGTACCTTGATAGCGTGGCCGGACGAGTTCAGGCAGAAGTTGATATCGATTATCAAAAACAACAAAAATCTTCAGCGAATAGGGCTCAAGCAACGCAAAAGCTTATTGATTCGAGAATTGCTTTAGCAAAAAATACTGCAATAAGTACAATTACTTCAATTCAAGCAGATATCGATAAATTAAAAGATCAGCAAAAATCTGCTACAACGGCATCAGACCGTCAGCAAATCGATGATAAAATAAAAACATTAAATCTGAAGATCGAACAAGCAAAAATAGCCGAGAGAAAAGCTACTTTATCTGCTGGAAAAGATGTAGCTAAGCTTAAAGCCGCCGAAGAATCGCGTCAATTAAGCACAGATCAAAAACCTCAAGCGCTTGCCAAAACTAAAGAAAGCGTTTCGACCAAAGCCTCGGATCTATGGAAACGAGCGACATCTGAAACTGCGGCCCAGCAAGACGCACGCCGTATGATGGAAAGTCTACGCTTTGATGAAACGATGCAGGCTGCGTTGAGAGCTCCAGGAACCAGAAATGCCCAAATAGAAAAACTTAGTCTTGACGGGGAGACTGAGGGTGCGCTGATAGAGCAATTGAAGAAGATAGATGAAGAGCAAAACGCCAAATTTGAGGTTGAAAAAAACAAGTTAGAGGCGGCAAAACCTGAAGAGCTTGCATTGCTTAGATATGGAGCTAGTTTAGGCGTCGAAGATCCGATCAAATTGAAAGATGATCTGCTCAAGGCAAAAAATAATGACGACGCGAAAGGAATTATGAAAGCTGCAGGGTTTTCGGATAAAGATCAAATTCTCGTCATTAATCAAATTACGAAAGTAAAAGAAGAACAGAAAACTGCAGAAGAAAATACGAGTACTGCTAGATTCATGAAGGGAGCAAGTGAGTTAGGAGCAAGGGCCATCAAAGCAGTAATACCAGAGACGTTTGAACAAAAAATTGCGGCATTGGATGCGCGGGAAGCTAGTTTAAATTCTTCATTAAAGATGGTTGACTCGGATGGGAAAGTGTTCCCCCTCCCTGAAAAAAATCTTAAAGAGCTCGGTAGGTTGGAACCAGAAGGGTTGGTTCAAGCGTTGAAGGTCTATGAGATCGAGCCAAAGGTTTATGATGATTACGCAAGTGAATCACTCAAAATAGTGCAAGAAAAACAAAAAATAAACAGGGAGCAGTTGCAGGACATCGACAGCAAGATAGCGACAGCGAAAGCACAGCTTAAAAAACAAAAGACACGAGTTGAAGAGGTAAAACATATCAAGGAAAAAACCGAAGCTAGTAAGACGCAGATTACCCGCTCAATCGGCTTGGGGCTTGGCGAATTAATAGGTAAGTTAGATCCTCGCCATCAGTATACAAAAGATGAAACGGAGAAATTGATTGCTGAGCGTGATCGCTTGGCTAGCCAAGAATCTAAAATAAATGAAGACTCCAAGGCTGCATCTAACCAACGAGTTGCAGCAGCGGAAGCAGTCGTGAAGGTTCTAAGGAAAAACGCCGGTACTGAGGCTAGTCTTCAAGGCGTTACTCAAGCTGGAAAATTTGGACAAGAGTTCACGTCTACAGAGCTAGCGGCTGCTGTAAAAGAAATGGGAAAAGAATCGGAACAAGCAAGAGAGGTAACATTAAAAGAAGCTAAGGTCTTAAAAGCAGCTGAAGAGAAATTGGCCGCAGTGAAAGCAGCGAAAGAAAAGGATGATAAGAGAAAAATGGCTGAATCAACTGCAGCTATATTAAAACAAAAAATTGACGCTGAGGCTGACGCCGTGGTTAAGGTTGCACCACAAGTAATAACCGCCCTCTCCAATTCAAAATCTGCAGTTGAAACAGCTGCAGATACGTCAAAACAAAACATTGACAAGGGGGCTGGCGCCGTGGTTGAGGTTGCACCACAAGGAACAAACGCCCCCTCCAATGCAAAACCACAGGAAAAACAGTTAGAAAATAATGAAAAGAGCTTTACCGATAAGGTTATAAATGGTGTCAAGAATGGCATTGAGGTTGGAGCGAGCACGCTTTCGCATATGCTTTTGAGTCAATAAGAAATAATTAAAGTTTTAAACAATCACTACTCCCATGGCTGCCGACAAGGTAGCTCGTGGGAGTATCTTTTTTTAGGAATGGAGTTCTTCCTAACCTGGCTTTTTTAAGAAGTTTATATTTCCTGAGGTTGCCACCTCAGACTGGCCAAAGGGTATTGGTTTGAATACCCTTTGATCCCCAAACCAAAGGGAGACCTTTGGAATCCTGCGCCTCCGATTGTTGCCTCAGCCAGGCAACAAAATCGGCGATAAGGACAGGCAAGAATCTATTGCTCCACTCACGTCGTTCGCTACGCGTTTTTTCATTTTCATCATGAGCCCATCGAAGAGTGCGTCGTCCTGAAGCCCCTTCGTCAAAGCTCAGGACATGCTTCGATACCGTTCGTGGTGAGGAGCCCGTCATTACTTCGGTAATGACAGGGCGTCTCGAATCCATTGAACGGTACTTCCAGCCTTCGCGTTCCACTTGCTTCGGCGGATATGCAGGACAGGCTTGTTTCAGGATCTAGATTTTATATTTCAAGAACGAAATCGGAAACCTGGGGTGCGGGTGCCTGTCACGTCGTAGCATTCGGCTAAGACGGATGGTATACTGGGCGAGTAGCCGTGTGAATAATCTTTTTATAGAAGTGAGGTTTCCATGCCAAAATTTTTAACTGCGACGACCGATATAACCTTCAAGCGTCTTTTTGGCCTGCAGCGCAATGCCGACATAACGATCGGCTTCTTAAACGCTATTTTGGATCGTAGCGACCAGGATGCCATAACCGAAGTTATTATCCAGGACCCAAGCAATCACCCAGAGTATGATGGGAAACGACGATCGATCGTTGATATCCGTTGCTCAGATAAAAAGAATAATCAATATGTGATTGAGATGCAGGTTATTGATGAAAAGAATTTTGTTGAAAGATGTCAATATTATGTTGCAAAAACCCTTGCTGACCAGCTCGATCAGAAACAAAATTTTAGAAAAATCAACCCAGTTATTTTTATTGGTGTTCTTGGAAATTTTACCATTGATTTGGATGAGCACTTCGTCTGCCACCACAATATTCGCAATGTTACAACCAACAAACAACTACTCAAGCACATGGATTTTTATTTTCTTGAGCTTGAAAAATTCAATAAAAAAGAAACTGAGTTGGTGACTCCAATCGATCGCTGGGCATTCTTGCTAAAGCAGTCCGGAGTGCTCGATCACATTCCTACACAGATTCAAAACGATAAACCGGTTCAACATGCGCTTACCGAGCTCGACCGTGTTGGCTGGACACAGCAAGACCTTGATGCATATCGTTTGTCGCTTGAAATTTTTTATGAAAGCGATAATGCAAAAGAGGCTTGGATTGAGGCTGGCAAGGCAAAAGGCGCGTTTGAAGAAAAATGCCTCATTGCGCGACAGATGCTTGCAAAGAAGATTGATATTACAATTATTGCTGATGTGACGAGCTTGAGCGTTGAGGAAATACAAAAACTTTGAGCCCTGACGTTTTTTTGACAAACCATGGCGCCTGAATGATACTTAAAAAGTAATACGGTAATACTGTGGCGGAAAGGGGTAAAAAAGATATGATCTATTCTAAACTAACATCAAAGTTCCAGGCGACGATTCCTACTGAAATCAGAAAGACACTAAAAATAAAGGCTGGGGATCGGATTATTTTTGAAATTCTACCTGATAGAAGCATCGTGATTAGAAAAAGTACGCTTGTCGATGTTGCGCACCTCAAGGCGCTAGAAGCAACGGTTGGTGAGTGGGGATCAAAGCAGGATGAAGAGGCGTATCGTGACCTTTAAACTCTTTGACGTTGTTGTGGTTCCATTTCCATTTACTGACGTTGACCAAACAAAACGTCGCCCAGCAGTTGTTGTTTCATCAGCAAAGATGTTCAATACGCCAAGCAAACATACGGTTCTTGCAATGATAACAAGTTCACAGCATGAATCGTGGCCGCTTGACGTTGCTATTGTTGATCTTGAGGCATGCGGTCTTTCGAGTGAATCAATCATCAGGATGAAATTGTTTACCATCGATAATCGTTTTATTCTCAAAAAAATCGGACAACTTTCAGCCAAAGATCAAAAGAGTTTTATTGCGGCAGAGAAAAAATTGCTCAATCAAAGTAAAGCTTCCTGACCTTTAAAAACCGTTTTTATACTCCCATGGGATTTCAAATAAGCAAACCATTGCCTTATCCCGGCGTTATTGAGTAATGTTTAGATAGCGAGGGGATAAGGATATAGGGGGAAGCGAAGTGAGGGGGCGACATGAGGGAAGTAAGGCTTTACGCTGCCATGGTTTGGTTTATCGTGGCGGCGTTTTTTGGCATCTTTGTGTGGGAAGACGGCAGTGCACATGCGCCACGCGAGCGGCTTTTTAATACGCTGGCGGTTCATGATGCGGTCAGCGATTGTGGCGTTGTGCCGGTGCA
>JBAYHB010000053.1:0-9043 GCA_041666365.1 Candidatus Babeliales bacterium
AACTAAAACAGGGAAAGGAAGCTTATGTTTAAGCGATTGTTCAGTGGGAGCCGTATGACGCGAGAGTGTCACGTACGGTTCTGTGAGGGGCCTTCGGGGAAGTTCCAGAGGTCTACTCTCCTTAAAGTAACTGGTGTGGGAAAGAATATTATCTTTGTGATGGCAGCTGTTGTGACAGCAAATCTCATTGCAAGTCAATCACCTTTAACCTTTGGAGGTAAGACGTCATCAATAACAGTTGAAAATGATGGGATCTTTCGCGTTAATTCAACGCTCATGACGATCAATCAAGGAACACTCAATCGCAAGGAGCATGCAGCAGTTAACGGTCGTCCGATTAGATTCAACCGTGGTTCTTTTGTGAGCTTTAATTCTCAATCAGATATTTCAGGGGTCTATAATCCTGAAGGAAGTGGAATATTAGAGTTAGGTGAAAATCCAGACCCTGACGATATCGATATTTTAGTAGCAAATCCTGGCGGGCTTTCGCACGCGGTTCTTATGAAGCCAGGATCTAATTTTATTCGTGGCCAGCCTCTTTTCTTTGATACCCATGATATTACACTTCAAGATGATACGACGCTGCTTGCAATTGCTATTCAAAATACGCTCAACACAAATGTGACGCTGAACGGTGGGGTTGTTTATCTTCAGGATGATCTCCGTTTGGGTGACAATGCCATTTTTGAGGGGGATGGTCAGATTATTTTTAATAACCGGCGTTTGTCGCTTGGTGGTAATGTTTCAACGTGGACTGGAAATATAATTTGGAATAGTGCACTTGATATCCAAATGAACAGCCAGACAATTTTGCATGGGACCTGGAGTTTTTATGGTGATGGCCAGATTAATGGAAACTCTAATGTGCTTGATATTTCTGGTGGTGGGGCAATTATTGTATACCCTAATTCAACGTTGCGGCTGTCGGGCGTCAATATAAAAGGGCTTGGTTCAGGCGGAATCTATATGGGCGATGGAGCTCAACTACGTTTGTCCAATACAACGATAGAAATGGACAGTGATTATATTGTTAACTCGGGCGGTATTTATGTCGATGGTGATTCGACGATTATTACCAAAGATAAACTTTTAACCTTTGCTTCTTCACTTGATTCTCATGGATCGTTGACAGTCGACCGTGTAGCGCTTACCTATGACCATCAGTCATATGTTGATTTATTCAATATTCGGCCACTGCGTATTCAGGATCCAAGTCATAAATTCATTAATATTATTAACAACGGAGCGATCAGGCACTTTAGACAAGAAGCGATAACCTTCCTTGATTATAGTGCCGATACTGTTCTACAACGTTACGCTATTGTGACTCCTCAACGGCCGATGAAAGTCTTCCCTGAAATAAATCAGACAACAATGGAAGTCAATTATAATATGACGATCAATGGCGGAACAAACTTCTTGGGATTTACTCGTTCTGATACTCCGATAATGTTCATATCTGATGGAATTGATGTTACGTATGAAAATATTGTATTTCGTGATTTTTCACCAAAGCATTTATCACTTGGCAATGATGCAAAATTAACTTTTGGTGATAAGACCATGGTCACGCTTGCTCGCAATGAGGTTCTCAACTATCCGTGGGTATTTCAAGGAGATACTATGCTACGTGGTAGTGGTCAAATTTTAGAACTTGGGCCACGCGGAGCCATTGTACTAAAAGGGAAAAATGGCAAATTGCTTCTTGATGGAATAGTTATCAAAGGCCTTTCGGGTCATCAAATTCGTTGTTTGGATCAGAGTAGTAAGATTATTTTTAAGGATGTAAAACTATATCAAGATGGTGATTTTACCTACAATACCGGTGGCATAGAACTGCTTGGTGATCTACGTCTGCCTGGTCCATATTCTTTTAACTATACTTCTCCACAACCGTTTACTATAGATTCAAATGCTATGCTTGAATTGACTCGTTATAAAACTTTCCGTTACCAACCAAAGGGTGGTGCTCGCAACTTGATCAGAATGGCTGATGCAACATCGACCATAAGGATGGAGGATTCTACCCTTGATGCCCCGGCCCCTGGACTTAGATTGACTGGTGGATGGCTTATCTTGAGCAATCGTAATTTTGTGAACAACCCCGGGGGAACATCTGAGGCCAATGGCGTAGTTATCGGAGGAGCTGGAAGCGATTTTGTAACCATTCAACGGCCAGGTGAAGCATCGATTGAACTTATTGATGGTTTTTATAGTGAAGATAATAACTAAAAGACGTCTATGCTGCCTGATCTGTATCAACTTGTTGTAATGAGAGTAAACCCCTGAGGGTATCCTTGATGCCCTCAGGGATGGTTAGACTGCTGCATTTTTGTTCCCCAACGTGTGCTCCAATGCTGGCTACGAGTTCTCTGCCGGTCTGTGAGATTTTCATGTATCCTAAGCGTTCAATAAACTGATCGAAGGTTGCATGTGTAATAACAGATACGTCTGCCATGGTAACGGATGTTTGTGTTGCCATGTTTTTAAGTGTTTTTATGACATACTCTTTTTTCGAAGTATATTCCGCTTTCATTTGTGGTGGGATCGCAGCTATTGAAAGTTTGGCATTGGCAAATAGTTTATTCAGACTCGATGCAACAATCTTTTCTATATCTTTACTCTCAACTGATTGACGTAGCTCATTAACAAATGTGGTGATAAGTTTTTTGACTGTCTGATCAAGTTTTGCTTGGTCTACTGCTATGGTATTTTTCTTTTGCATTGTGTGTATGAGTAAGTGAATATTTTTGTCCAGCGCAGCTGCAATTGATGGTGATAAGAGTGCCGGGGTAATTGCCTCTTTGGTCAGCAGCGCAGCAACTTGTTGCTCAACGTAAGGTTTTATTTGGTGTACGGGGACCTCGTTTGCGGCAAGGCAGGTTGATAGGGTTACAAAGAAAAGTGGTAGGGTATAACGGTTCATACGAGCTCCTTTTTATAGGGTGGTTACGGTTGGTTTCCCGGCAACGGTACTTTCTATACTACCGAGAACTCCTGGTAGCGATGCAAGTGTTTGTTTAATAATTGCAACATTGTCCTTATGACAACAGACAAATACGTTGGGACCTGCATCAGTGGTAAAGAAACAATTGTGCCCTTGTGCGCGCAATTGTTTGACTGTTTCAATAACGGTGTATGATGTTGATGTCCAGTAATCAAGAGAAGGTGTTGTATCGCGCATGGCATCGTGCATACCATACCAGTCTTGCTCGGCAAGCTTGCCAACGCTGGTAAAATCCTTGGCTTTAATTGCGGTAATCATTTCTTCTAGGCGGTCTTCGGATGAGGCAACCCAGTTCTGGTATGAGGGGCTTGTGGCCACGGTGAGACGCATGGCGTCTCGTGAGCTTATTTTTTTCTCGTTATCATTAACGATGATAATTAAAATGCGGAGCTCTGGCCAATGGTGCTGGTCAAAAAGTTGTTCGGCATAACAATCGGTGCCATCAGGCAATTGACCTTTGTGCCAGATGACAATGCCACCAGCAATTGATCGGGCTGCTGATCCTGACCCACGTCGGGCGAGTATGCTGAGCTGGCGATCATCAAGGTTTAGATTGCTTGCTGTTGCCAGGCCAAGGGCAAGCGCAGCAAAACCACTTGAGCTACTTGCAAGCCCTGCCGCAGTTGGAAAATCATTGGATGATGAAATTGAGAAATAGTTTTTAACACCGTAGGTTGTTCTAAAAAGATTGATAAACGATTGAATCTTTTGTACGGCTTCAACTGAATGGGAAAATGTCAGCTTTATGTGGTCCCTGTCTTCTGCCTGCGTGATTATTGTTTCTGTTGTAAGTGCGTTAAGGCCGACAGAAAGACTGCTTTTAGTCGGAAGCATGAGCGCTTCATCCCGCTTGCCCCAGTACTTAATTAAAGCGAGGTTGGGATTCGTCCGGACGATAATTTTTGTCATGGTTGATGTCCTGAAATGTAGGAATAAACATTAAAAGCTGTAATCAAGCCCACAGATAAAACCAAAGGCAGGTTGATTACCAAGGCTATCATAATGAATATTTCCTAAGGCATCAATGCGACGTGTTGCAACGTTCGGTTGGCCATCAAGATCTTTGTAAAGTTGACCGGGGAAAAAGAGACTTACTTTCGTTAAAAATTTGCAGTGATCAAGGAATTGATAGAGCACTTTGATATCAAGTTCTGCACCCAAAAAGCGATGGGCATTTTCAGAGCTTTCCCAACCGGTAAAATGCAGTTGTTGTTGATCAAAAGGAAGTTGATCCGATTGGTTAGCAAGTGGGTCTGAGCTTGTACCATTTTTGTCCCATTTCTTGATCTGTGCAGCCTTCCAGAAAAACATAAAATCGTTGGTCAGTGACAATGTTTTTCGTTTTTCCAGAGGATACCATGTTAGTCCAAGGCCTAGGTATTGCAGGTCGCTCAGGTTTTTTAAATTATTAAAGGCGTACAATTCTTTATAAGAAATATTCATTGGGCGAGGGATAATGAGTCGATCAAAGATCAAAATGCTTTTGACTGCTTCTCCCTTGTAACGAGAACGAAGTGGAATAAAACCGTGATACGTCCCATCTACTTCGTGATTGTAGGGATACTCATCTCCAGAAATATAACCTGCCGCAGCACCCAGGCGTATCGGATGATGGAGGAGGTCGTAGCCAACATCAACAAGCGCCATCACGCCCTGATAGTCAAGTTTGTAGCCAGAACGGAACCGTTTGTTGTTAAAAATATTAGCATTATACGTTTGAATATCGTTGCTGCCGCTGTCGCTTGAACCAGAAAAGGGATTAACTTTTAGGAGGTTGCCGCTAGCTTTAACAAGGGCTTGACCTTGTTGGGAAAGGGTTCGATTTTGAGCAATGTTGACGATGTGAGCGAGTTGATTTTCTGTTTTCGCATAATTGATGCTCGTATTTTTTTTAATAGTATTTCCTGCCGGGGCACGAACTCGTGAATCGTTAGAGCCTAAAAAGACGTGGGTAAAATTTCCATCTTCTATGACATTGCGGTCGATGGCGTGAACATCTTGGTGTCCGAATTGTCCTGCACATTCAACGTTTACTGTTACGTTATCATTAATAACGTTGACCATCATGCCAAGCGTATGGAGCTTGGCGCTGGCATCTGCCGCTACTTCAATCGATTGTTCTGGCGCGTCAACATAAAGCCAATAGGGTTGTAGGTGCCATGTTTCAAGCCGTGAAGGATTAATGGTGTAGTCGGCTTTAAGAGACCAGACATTGCGATCTTTACCCGTGCCGCGTTCTGGGTTTTCGTCGGAAAGCCGGTTATGTCTGACCGGTTCTGTAGTCTGGTCCTGAGTTGCATCAACTTCACGCCATTTTGAAAAATAGAAATCAGCGGTAAGGTTTTTTGCCAGCTGGATATTAAAAAGGATGGCTGGTGGCATGTAAGGATAACGTGTAAAATCGCCTTCCCCTGACCAACCAAGAGATTCAACTGCCACGCCGTCATGATAGCCCAGTGCTATGCCTCGTCCCAGGGTGTAGGGGAAAAAGCCGACCTTAAGTGAGGTTGGTCGATCATATAAAAGATCGGTGAAACGTTCAAAGTTGAGCTTGAACCATGCTTGTTCGGCAAAAATGAGCGGCATAAGATTTCTGACATGAGTAGTGTGTTGCGCCAGATTAAAATTTGCTCGCAGGGCATCTGATTGATCTGTGATGAATGGCATGTATTTGTCGTTGTGTTGCCAGTAAAGATAGTTGGTAAGACGAACAAAACCCTGCGTTGCTGGAGCTCTGTATAATTTTTTTCCATGCTGCAAAGCGATATCAATATTAAGTTTGTGACGGATAAAATCGTTTGCATCATAATTATCACTGCGCAGGGTATTAACTCGATTGTATAAAAAAAGTTCGTCTTTAATTCGACCATTAAACGTTAATGAGGCGTCATTGCTGTTGATTTCAAAACGGGGGGATGTAGAGACCTCTTTTTCTGTTTTTTCTACAGCTGCACAACAAAGGGTGACGCAGCTTACAATGCATGAGAGGTTCAAAAAGATATTTTGTAGTTTCACTTTTATTCCTTTCGTGTGAGGGGAGGTGCTTGTTGTGTCGTTACGGTAATGGTGACGGTCATTGGTTTGTCGCCAACGGTAAGGTTGATGAGGGGTACCTGTGATCCAGGTTGTTGCTGGATATAGACATCATCGGACCTTGTTTCTTTGGGTGGGGCTTGTTCCTGAAATTGTTTAGGAGGGGTGTGGTTCGAGACGTCCGCCGCCGCCCTTTGGGCTATGGCGTGACTCCTCACCACGAACGGCTTGTTTGTCTTTTCCATGTCTTCGCTTATATTTTTTGGCTTCGAAAAGGACTCTGCGGTGGATTTAATCTCTGAAGTATTCTCAACGCTCCGTTCGTGGTGAGGAGGGAGCGTTGAGAGCGTCTCGAATCCATGAACGGATTTTGGTTGGGGCGTGCTGGAATCTTGTTCCAGTCCAGATAAAAGATTGAATGTTTTGGTTAAAAATGGCTCCTTGGTTCTACGGTCGCGATGATGGAGTGTGATTATCCAATCAGTAAGTGTTTGGCCTGGTGTGACGATGGTAAATGCGTCAAAAAAGAAGCGCATTCCTTGTGCTTTTTCATACACAACGGTGGGGCATGAAAGCAGTGTCCATGCGGTAACACCGGTATCGTTGGCAAGCATGCGCAGGCCTTCCATTGACTGGTAGGCGTAGCGTTTTTTTTCGGACTTTAAAATGGCCCTGATTGTTACGGCAGTTGTTGAAAGTTGTTCGGTCTTGGTAACGGCATAGGGGGTAATGGTCGCGTGAGGTGTGGTAAAAAATGGTGCGGAATTTTTTTCATCAAGAAGCGGGTCTGAGCCGATGCCTCGTTTGGAAATACGGATAAAATCTTTGGTTGGGGTTGGATGCATGCCAATATAAAAGGCAAGTGGCAGTGTGTTGAAAAAACGATTAACTTCTTTTTCTAGTGGGATCTTTGCGCGTGAAATATCACGAGCACGAATGAGCAATTCTGTTTTTAAGGTATGCTCCTGCCAATAATTTTTTGATTCATGTCCACCGCGTAGATAGATTGCTTTTCCAGGATTTGCTTCAAGAATTTTCAAAATAAGTGACAATGTTTCGAGCGTGAATGCTGAGCGGTCAATAGCCTCACCCATAAAGATGATGTAAAGGTTTGGTTGTATGATTTTGAGCGATCGGTTAATAATGCCAAGCTTTTCAAGGTGTTGTAGGTCACGTGTGAGCGAATGGAACGCCCCTTGAAGCGTTCCGAAAACAATATAACGATCATCTTCTGTTCCGGTGATTTTTGCAATGATGTTGCCTTTAAACCCATTTTTTTCGTTGCGGATGCTTAAGCGCTCAAGTACGTTCTTAAATCCTGTGATCGACCAGGCAGGACGCTTAATTAATCCAACGCAATACATGAGCCACTTAATCTTGTTAGTAATACGGCGCCAGGTTGTCAATTCAAGTGTAGCGTAATAACTACTAAAACTTGGTTTGATAGTGTTGATGCCGTCCATAGGCGTTAGCTCGTTGACGTTGTGTGCATATGTTTCTACCTCATCCATAGTTGCAAAAACATCACTGTAGGATGGTGGTGGTGTTAGTGCAACCAGGGCGATTACAATGACAAAAAATATAATGGTGCCGATGCCTGTAAGGCTAAAGATACGATGTATGGTTAATGTCTGACGTTTATTCATAGGGCTCCTTGTTTACCGTAGCATGATGAAGCTTATAACAATGATAAGAAGCAGCAGCATGGCGATGAAAAAGATGTTATTAATTCGGTGAAGATTAGCCAGTAAGTGGGGCTCTTTCTTTTTTTCATCATCTGAATGTTCTGCTTGGCGTGTAATCATGAGTTGGAATAAAAAGCAGATGAACGAAAAGATCAGGAGAAAAATATAGATCGCATCAGCCGTAGTGAAGTAGCCAACCTTGGGCATCATCTGTTCGAGGACGAATCGGTAACCAAGTAAGGCTGTCACCGCGCTGACTGCCAGCGTAAAGCGGCCGATAGTATTCGATAGCTTCATAATGAATGAAACGAGTGAGAAGATGGTGGTAGCAAAGAGTGGAATAAAAATAACCATGGTTGGTTTGATGCTTGCTTTTGCAATGTTCATTACAAAGAGTGCCTTGGGGGACTCAGCTTTTTTTGAAGCATTTTCTTCATCGAGTGCCAAACGAGTAAATCCATGATCAACGTTGAGATCAACAATTCTCCAGTTGGATAAAAACTTTGCATCCATACGAAACGATGATGCATCGACCATGTAATACATTTCCTCAGGTGTTACAAAATTGTTAGTCATCATGATTGGAAGGGTGTGGTCCTCGAAGGGAAATTTATTAAACTGAAGATCAGTGGTGAGCTCGAAAATGACATTATATTTGGCAAATGCTTCGGCACCAATAATTTTAACATCGGGAGATGAGAGCGAAAGGATTTTGCCATTATCAAAAGAAAATTTCTCGATCGTAGTCAGCATAATTTCATCGGGGTTATATTCGAACCAAACAACGGCATCGATAACGAAACGGTTATTGATGACGTCAAAGACGATAAATTTTTTGATAAAAAGGCCTGTTCGTACGCGTACGGCAAAGGTTCCAAGCTTTTTAATTGCTTCGGTATTGATCGGCTGAAACTCTGGAAGCTTATCGTTGGTTTTGAAATGAACACGCGCGTAGTCAAAAATGCCAATCAGATACACTATTGCTAAAAGAATAAAACTGAGCTTGCCGCGCGCTTGGTTGATATCGAAAACATGTTTAAGAAGTGCAAGTATTTTTTTCATCAGTATTCCTATTGATTGCTTTGCTGTGCCATAACCCACTCTTTATTCTCACCATTATTAAGCCATACGGTGTGACTTAAGCCTCTGGTTAAAGGGTCGAATGCAAGGTGGATTCCTTTAAAATTTAGATTGCGATAGGATTCAAGTGTTGCCATAACGCTTCGCGCTGTTACGGGGGCAGGGGTTTGAGCAACAGCATGGGCAAACAGAGCTGCATTTATGTAGGCTTCAAATGATACAGGTGAGATTGTTTTGT
>JBAYHB010000054.1:0-9014 GCA_041666365.1 Candidatus Babeliales bacterium
CGCAGCAACACACGTAGAGTATGAAACAGCAGCTCGTCACTATGCACACGTTGACTGTCCAGGTCACGCTGACTATGTTAAAAACATGATCACAGGTGCTGCTCAGATGGACGGCGCAATCTTGGTCGTTTCCGCTGCAGATGGACCAATGCCTCAAACAAGAGAGCACATTCTTTTGGCCCGTCAAGTTGGTGTTCCAGCATTGGTTGTGTACTTGAACAAAGTTGATATGGTTGATGATGCCGACATGATCGATCTTGTTGAAGAAGAAGTTCGCGACTTGCTCAAAAAGTACGGCTTTCCTGGCGACACGACTCCAATCATTCGTGGTTCAGCAATGAAGGCGCTTGCGGGTGAAGCAAGTGAAATGGGTATTGAATCTATCAATAGATTGATGGATGCAGTTGATTCATTTATTCCAACTCCAGCTCGTGATAAAGATAAACCTTACTTGATGCCTATTGAAGACGTATTCTCAATCTCAGGTCGTGGAACAGTCGTAACAGGCCGTATTGAACGCGGCATCGTTAAATTAAACGATGAAGTTGAAATTATCGGTTTCAAGGACACTGTCAAAACTACCATTACTGGTATCGAGATGTTCAATAAAGAAATGCGTGAAGGCGAAGCCGGCGATAACGTTGGTGTTCTTATTCGCGGTATCAAAAAAGAAGATGTTGAACGTGGACAAGTTCTTGCAAAGCCAGGAACAATTACACCTCACAGAAAGTTTAAAGCACAAATCGTTATCTTGAGCAAAGAAGAAGGTGGCCGTCATAGCCCATTCTTTACAGGATATCGTCCTCAGTTCTACTTCAGAACAACTGACGTAACCGGATCAATAACACTTCCAGCTGGACGTGAGATGGTTATGCCAGGCGATGACGTAGCGGTTTCAGTTGAATTGGTCAGCAAAATTGCAATGGACAAAGAGCTGAAGTTCGCTGTTCGTGAAGGTGGTAGAACGATCGGTGCAGGCGTTGTTACTGAAATTATCGAATAATTAAATTGAAATTGTAGAATATAATTATGAAGAAACATAAGATTCGGCTTACATTAAGATCCTACGATCATCAATTGTTGGATAATGCAGTACGACAGATAGTTTTGACGGTAAAAAGAACCGGGTCCCACGTTGTGGGTCCCGTTCCTTTGCCAAATGAAAAACGAATTTTTACCGTCTTGCGTTCACCGCACGTCGATAAAAAAGCTCGTGAACAGTTCGAATTAACAACCCATAAACGCATACTTGATATTCTTTCTCCTGCTGAGCCAACAATGGATGCATTGATGAAGTTGAATATTTCAGCTGGCGTTGATGTAGAGATCAAGTAGGATATTGGAAAAAGAGGCAACTATGTTGAATAGGGTTTTAGGAAAAAAAATAGGAACAACGCAGGTCTTTGATAAGACCGGTAATGTTGTGCCTGTTACGGTCGTTGATGTGGCACATTGGTTTGTGACACAGGTAAAGACGGGCGTCAACGATGGTTATGCTGCGCTACAACTGGGACTATTGAAAAAGAAATTTCGCGAGAAAGAATTTTCACAAGAATGGCTGAAGCATAAGAGCGACTATTTTACGCACCTTAAGGAAGTCCGCGTTGATGGCGACGTTTCTCTTCTTCCTGGTCAAGCAGTGACCATGGATGAAATTGCTTTGGCAGAAGGTACATACGTTGATGTGACTGGAACAAGCAAGGGATTAGGTTTTCAGGGTGTGGTAAAGCGTTGGGGATTTGGTGGTGGACCAGACTCTCACGGTTCGACATTCCATCGTCGACCTGGTGCAAGTGGCCACATGCGCACACAGGGTGAGGTTATAAAGGGAAAACGCTTCCCAGGGCATCTTGGAGCCGAGCAGGTAACTGTAAAGGGACTGCAGGTTGTGTTAGTGGATAAAGAACTAGGTTGTTTATTCATTAAAGGATCTGTTCCAGGCAAAAAAGATTCCTTAGTTGCAATCAAGGAACAAGGGAAATAATTATGGCAGATGTATGTTTTTATGATGCACTAGGGAAAAGACAAGATGATGTGCATCTTGATGTAAGTTTTGACAAAAAAGAAGAAAACTCACGTGCATTTGCATGTGCTATTCGAGTTTTACGTCAAAATTGGAGACAGGGAACTGTTGGTTGTAAGACACGAAAAGACTTGGCTTTCTCAAACCGTAAGCCATGGAAACAAAAGGGAACTGGACGCGCTCGTGCTGGATCGCTTCGATCACCATTGTGGAGAAAAGGAGCAGTGCTATTTGGTCCTCAACCACGAACAAGAACGTTGTCGATGACTGATAAGCAAAAGAAAGTCGTTTTCAACAATATTCTTTTTGCTACATTAGAAAAAAAAGCTATTCATTGTATTGATTGCAACTTTGTAGATACAAAGCCATCAACTAAGGTAGCGGGTCAAGCACTTAAAAATGCAGGATTGCTTAATAAAAAAGTAGTCGTATTCCTTCCTTTTGGGGATACAGCCAGTTTCATGTCGTTTAGGAATTTTCCAAATGTTTCTATCCTTTTGTTTGATCAACCAAATGCGTTTGATTTGACTAACTGTGATGGATGGTTGTTCTTGAAAAAAGATACCGACTTATTTAAAGAAATGATCGAAAAATGGAACTAAGTATTTACGATATAATAAAAAAACCGGTTGTTACGAGCAAAAGTGTTGAGCTTTATAAGAAGCTTGGTCAACTTACGTTCGAAGTAGACAAGTCGGCTAATAAAATTACGATTCGTCGAGCAGTTGAGAAAATTTGGGACGTTAAGGTTGCAGATATTCGTGTTATGAATGTCGGTGGCAAGGAAAAAGTTTTTGCTCGCAGATCTTTTATGTCACCTGACAAAAAGAAAGCGATTGTAACGCTCAAACAAGGGTATAAGATAGAGATTCCTGGAATGCTTGAAGCTGTAGGGCTTACCGAGCAAAATAGGGCTTCGTCCCATGCCGTAGAATCAACAGAGGGCAAATAACATGACAATAGTTACAAGAAAACCAAGAAACCCGTCCTTGCGTACGCAACAGTACATTGTTGACAAAGAGTTGTCAAAGAAGGAACCAGAGAAGAGCCTTGTTGCTCCACTTCCAAGAACAGGTGGTCGTAATGCCTATGGTCGTATTACCTCACGTCGCCGTGGTGGTGGTGCCAAGCGTTTATACCGCATTGTCGATTTCAAACGTGGTCAGCATGATGTAGCCGGCGTTGTTAAAGCATTTGAATATGATCCAAATCGTAATTTACCTATTGCGCTTTTGTATTACAAAAATGGTGCAAAGGGCTACATTTTGAAGCCAGAGGGGCTTAAAATTAATGATGAGATTGTCTCAGGTGTTTCTGTTGAAGCACGTGTTGGAAATTGTCTTCCTCTTAAGAGCATTCCCGTTGGTTTCTTTGTTCATAACGTTGAGTTATATGCTGGATGTGGTGGAAAGTTTGCCAGAAGCGCTGGATGTTCAGTCCAGTTGACTGCAAAAGAGAATGGTCTTGCGATTTTAAAGATGCCATCAGGTGAAGTACGAACGGTATCGCTTGAAAATTGGGCGACCGTTGGAATTCTTTCTAACGCTGATTACAAGAATATGGTTATCGGAAAAGCAGGAAGATCGCGTCGTATGGGTATTCGTCCGTCGGTTCGTGGTATGGCAATGAACCCTGTTGATCACCCACATGGTGGTGGTGAGGGACGTTCTAAATCAGGTTCTCACCCAGTGACTCCATGGGGCAAGAGTTGTAAAGGTGTTAGAACGCGACGACGTAAGAGTACTGCTATTTTGAAACGAAGAAAGTAATATACGCACAAAGTATAGAGGAAGATATTCATGGCAAGATCTTTACGCAAAGGCCCTTACGTAGCTGAGTCGCTGCTTAAGAGAATAGAAAAAGCAAAGACTTCCGGACAAAGGGAAGTGATCAAGACGTGGAAGCGTTCAAGTATGGTGATCCCTGAATTAGTGGGGTTAACTATTGGCGTTCACGATGGTCGTAAGTTTGTGTCTGTTTACATCACTGAAAACATGGTTGGTCATGTGTTGGGAGAATTTGCTCCTACACGTACATTCCGTATGCACAGTGGACAGCGCAAGACAGAAAAAGCCGCTCCAACTCCTGCAGCAGGCAAATAGAATGGTCGGTGAATTGAATTTTATAGGCAAAGGGTTGTAAAATGCTTGCAAAAGCAAAGTGTCAATATGTTCGTATTTCTCCATATAAGTTACGTCCCTTTATAGATGTTATTCGTGGCAATACAGTTGAAAAAGCTTATTCTTGGCTACAAACATGTGCTGCTCGTCGTGCCAAGCCAATTTCCAAGACATTGTTCTCTGCATATTCAAATGCAAAGAACTTGCATCCTGAAATTGCATCTATGAAAGACCTTGTTATTAAAGAAATTAAAATTGATCAAGGTCCTATCATTCGTTATTTCAAGCCTGGCGCACAAGGTCGTGCAAACATGCAGAAAAAACGCTTGAGCCACTTGGAGATTGTTTTGGATTGGAAGAATAAAAAAGAAGTTACAAAATAACGAGGTGTTTTGTGGGACAGAAGGTACATCCAGTCGGGTTTAGATTGGGAATTTTTGAAGACTGGTCTGCTCATTGGTTTGCGAAAAAATCATATGGCGATGAGCTTATGGAAGACTTTCAAATTCGAAAGTATTTCAGAGAAAAATTGAATGACATTGATACAGCAAAGATCGTTATTGAAAAAGCGGTTGATAATGTTCGTGTTATTATTTTCTCAGCAAAGCCGGGCATGATCATTGGGAAAAGAGGACTGGGTATTGAGCAAATTAAACAGGATTTGCATCGCAAGCTCAACAAGAATGTTGACATTTCTGTCCAAGAAATAAAAACAGTTGAGTTGAACGCTGTACTTGTTGGTAAAAGTATTGCGGAACAGCTTGAGAAACGTATCAGCTTTAAACGAGCAATGAAACGTGCAGGTCTTGTGGCGCTTAAAAGTGGCGCCAAAGGGGTTAAAATTTGTTGTGCAGGAAGACTTGGTGGTGCAGAAATTGCACGTACCGAGTGGTTGCGACTTGGTTCTATACCGCTACATACCATAAGGGCAAATGTTGACTACGCTCTAGTTGAAGCGCACACAACATATGGTCGGATTGGTATTAAAGTGTGGATTTGCAAGGGCGAATATTAAGACTAAGCACTTTAGGTAAGGAATAGAACAATGTTGATGCCAAAAAAAACAAAATACAGAAAAGTGCAACGAGGCCGCATGAAGGGCATTTCAAAAGGAGCCCGAACTGTTGCTTTTGGTGAGTATGGTCTTGTAGCAGTTGAGCCTGCTTGGGTAAGTGCTCGTCAGATTGAGGCGGTTCGTGTTACCGTGAGTCGAAAGCTCAAAAAAGGCGGATCCTTTTTTCTTCGTGTGTTTCCTGACAAACCCATTACCAAAAAGCCAGCCGAAACTCGAATGGGTAAAGGAAAAGGAAATCCAGAATTTTGGGTTTCAACTGTTAAGCGTGGCAGAATGGTGATTGAAGTTAGTGGCGTTGCTAAAGAAGAAGCAAAAGAAATCCTTCAGTCAGCAGCTTACAAGCTTCCTATGAAGACGAAGTTTGTTGCCAAAGACGATATTATTACTTTATAGAGATGGTTGGGATATGGATAAAACCGAATTGAAAAAGTTAGATACTGCGGCTTTACACGATGAAATCATGATGATGAAAAAGGAGTTATTTAACCTTAAGATCAGTATGATTTCTGGCCAAGTAAAGGATGTTTCGCAGTTTAGGAAGTTACGTAGAAACATTGCTCAAGCGTTGACATATTTGGGCAAAAAACAGCACTCAGAAAATGTGCACGTCTAAATTGTAAGGTGGAGCAATGACTGAAACAAAAGTGATAGCAAATAAAGAAAACGCTAAGAGTTTGGTGCTGACAGGAGAAGTTGTATCCGATAAAATGGATAAAACGGTTGTTGTCGAGGTTAAGCGAACCTTTAGGCATCCCCTTTATGGCAAAACGATACGACGCTGCAAAAAGTACAAAGTTCATGACGAGCAGAATACTGCTAAAGTTGGAGACTTGGTTGAAATTAAAGAATGCCGACCATTGTCAAAAACAAAGTACATGACCTTGAATCGTATTGTTGGGCAGTAACCAATAAGAAAGCGTAAGAAGGATACATATGGTTCAAGAGCGTTCGATGTTAGAAGTTGCCGATAATTCAGGGGCAAAGAAGTTGCAGGTAATACGTGTTTGTGGTAGCACAGGCAAGCGTTTTGCGTACCTAGGGGATGTTGTAAAAGTTGCTGTTAAAAAGGCAATCCCGGGCGGAACTGTTAAGAAAAGCGAAGTGCTTGACGCAGTTCTTGTAAGAACAAGAAAAGAAGTTCGCCGCGCTGACGGAAGCTATATTCGTTTTGATGATAACGCTGCCGTGATCATTGATAAAGAAAAGCAACCAGTCGGATCGCGTATATTCGGGCCTGTTGCACGTGAGTTGAAAGCTGCAGGATATTCAAAGATCATTTCTCTAGCACCAGAGGTTCTGTAAGGACATTGAGGTTTAAAAAAATATGCTAAGCAGAGTAAGAAAAGATGATACCGTCCTTGTTTTGTCAGGGAGGGATAAGGGAAAACAAGGTCGTGTGATCGAGGTAGATCCAAAGAAGGATCTTGTTTTAGTTAAAGATGTAGGGGTGGTCACCCACCACATCAAGCCACGTAGGATGGGTGAAAAGGGTAAAATTGTAAAAGAAGAGCGAGCAATGCCGTTGTGCAAAGTAATGCCAATTTGTCCCGCGTGCAAAAAAGCTTGCAGAGTGCAGGTTAAATTTTTAGAAGACCAAGCGAAAGCAAGAGCCTGTCATCGCTGTAAAGAGACATTTTAAGAGGTAGGGAATATATGAAATCGCGTTTGGAGACATTATATAAAGAGCACGTCCGTGCAGCGCTTAAAGACGAATTGAAACTTGATAACATCATGCAAGTCCCTGCTGTCTCGAAAATTGTTTTGAACGTAGGCGTTAAAGATGCTGTTGCGGATAGTAAGTCGTTGGCCTTAGTCAAAGATATACTTGAAAAAATCGCAGGACAGGCAGCTGTTAAAACGCTTGCTAGAAAATCGATTTCTGGATTTAAGTTGCGACAGGGAATGCCCATTGGAGTGATGGTAACGTTACGTAAAGATAGAATGTATCATTTTCTTGATAAGCTTATCAACGTTGTTTTGCCATCAGTTCGTGACTTTCAGGGCGTTACAAAAAATTTTGATGGAAATGGAAACTACAATCTTGGTATAAAAGACTGGATGGTTTTCCCCGAACTCGATTACGATAAAATCGATAAAATTCGCGGACTGAATGTGACCATTCAAACAACTGCAAGCAATGACAAAGATGCTCTTTGTTTGCTGCAGAAGTTTAATATGCCATTTCAAAAGTAGCGTGAAGGTGTTTTATGGCAAGAAGAGCGTTAATTGAGAAAAGCAAAAGAGTTCCTAAGTTTTCTACACGAGGGCGCAATCGTTGCAAGCTTTGTGGAAGAGCCCGGGGCTTTATGAGTTTTTTTTCATTGTGCAGATTATGTTTTAGAAAGCATGCTTTGGAAGGGCTCTTGCCCGGCGTAAAAAAAGCAAGCTGGTAACACGGGTGGAGTAAAGATTATGTCAATTGATGTAATTGGTGATTTTTTGACAGTTATTCGAAATGGACTTGCAGTTGGCAAGAAGTTTGTTGCCGTTCCTCATTCCAGCATGAAAAGCAATATTGCGAAAGTGCTTAAAGAAGAAGGGTTTATTAAAGACTTCAAGCAAGAAGACGTTGATGGTAAGGCCTCTTTAATCGTTTATTTAAAGTATGTTAAAGGTGAGCCGGTCATTCACGAAATCAAGAGAATTAGCAAGCCAAGTAACCGTTATTTTGAACGTTCCAATAAGCTAACAAGCGTAATTGGTGGTCTTGGAGTTTCTATCATTAGTACAAGTTCTGGCATTGTAACTGATCGTTATGCGCGTGCGAATGCGCTTGGCGGTGAAGTTATTTGTCATGTTTGGTAAGGGGCATTATGTCAAAGATAGGTAGAAAACCAATAGCGTTCAGTACGGCGAAAATTGAAGTTAGTGGGAAAATACTTAAGATTGCTGGCGCGAAGGCTTCTTTTGAGCATGAATTGCCGGAGGTAATAGTACCTCATATTTCAGGCAAAACATTGCAATTAGAGCTGAAGGAAGCAACGCGTGAAAATCGTGTTCTGTGGGGACTTCATAGAGCGCTTGTTGCTAACAAGGTTAAAGGTGTTGAAACTGGTTTCGAAACTAAGGTTAGCATTGTCGGCCTTGGTTTTAAGGCCCAGCCTGTAGGCAGCAAGTTTGTCTTCTCATTGGGCTACACTCATAAGATCGATCTTGAGTGTCCAAAGGGTGTTACTATTGAAGTTGATAAAACTGGCCAGCAGCTCGTTGTGAAATCAGCAGATAAATTTTTGCTTGGTAACGTTTGCGATGCAATTCGCTCGTTCAGACCTCCAGAGCCCTATAAAGGGACAGGCATTATTCGTCAGGGTGATGTCATTGTTAGGAAGGCTGGAAAGACGAAGTCAGCATAATAACGTAGGTTATTGATCCCCTCTGATAGCGGAGGGGAAGCTTTATAGAAGATATAATTAAGCACAAAGGATCACAGTGAGTTTGCAGAAAAAGATTATAAGACGAACAAAACGAAGAATCTTCAGAGTAAGAAATCGTTTTGTAAGTCGTGGCGTAAAGCCAAGAGTAACGGTTTTTAGAAGTTTGAACCACATTTACGCACAAATTATTGATGACAATGCACAGGTAACGTTGCTAAGTGCTTCGTCTGCAGCTCTAAAGGGCTTAAAAGGCGATAAAAAAGAAGTAGCAAAACAAGTTGGCCTAGCGCTTGGCAAAGAAGCAGTTGCTAAGAACATTGAAGAAGTATTTTTCGATCGTGGTCGTTACTTGTATCACGGAAGAGTTAAGGCTCTTGCCGAGGGTTTGCGTGAAGGCGGATTGAAGTTTTAATAGAAAATAG
>JBAYHB010000055.1:0-8998 GCA_041666365.1 Candidatus Babeliales bacterium
AGATCGATTCAATAAGGTTTTTCGAGATGTTGCTGCTTTGTATAATTTCGTGAATTTTGCTTAGGCGAATATAGTCAAGTGGAGGCCCGTCTTTTTAAAAAAAATTATTGTGCATAAACTCTACTGTACCGCGGTTCACTTGCCATCCAACCCCTCCCCGTCTTTGTTTTTCTTCCTTTTCTCCTCCAAAAAAAATGCTCCCACCTTTTAGGTAGGTCCAGCAACCTCCACCTCTCGATTGAAAGCGATAACGCTGATTTCAAACTACTGATAAGCGAACAGAAGGACGGGGCACAAACGCCACCAACCACCATCGCTACCATCGCGAAAGAAGATCTCTGCGTATCAGAGATAACAAAGGAGTGCCGAGAACACTAATCCGCCCACCTCCCTTCCCTGCCACCGAATTGTTTCAAATTGAAACAATTCGCCCTCTCTTTTTCTCGATAATCACTGTTTTATGCCATGTTTGACATTTAATCGTGAAGCGATATAATTATTTCTATCTGGAGCAAATGACTATATTTGGAGGATTTTTATATGAAACTGCTATACCGTTTATCAAAAATATTCATCATGGCCGTCACCTTCTGCGTTGCCACTCTTCAGGCTGGCCAAGTTGCCGCAATCCAACAGCCGACTACACCAGTCGCTTCCACCCAGAAAGTTATCGAAAAAAAAGAAAATGCGGTTGCTCTGGCATTGCTTAAAAGCATGCAGACCGTCATTGAAGAAGATCTGCCAGAAAGCTATAGTACAAAAATAGGCGATTTTGAAGTAGTGAATGGCCTAAAAGTAGATATAACCGTAGGCGATGATTTGGATGAAATAGTTGATACAGCAAA
Source organism: Candidatus Babeliales bacterium (assembly GCA_041666365.1). Classification (GTDB taxonomy): domain Bacteria; phylum Babelota; class Babeliae; order Babelales; family RVW-14; genus JBAYHB01. Next base: position 846 of record JBAYHB010000055.1, read on the forward strand.
AACTTGGGGGGCTGCAGCAGGAGAGGGACTGCGATTGATTACCGCTCTTGGATTAGCTCTAGGGGTAGGCGTTGCTTCCAATTTTAGCCTTCGCAATCTCGCCCAGGTTGATGCAAATAACAGCCTTTCGATAAGTTTTTTTTGTGCAATTGCTGCAATTGGGCCATGCCTTTACTTTATTAAAGAATGCTTTTACAAACAAAAAAACAAACGCTTTGCATCGCGCATACTTACCAATTTTATTGGAAAATGGAAAAGCTATAAATCAGAAAGCCCAAAGCTTCTTGTGCAACAACTTGCCCCTTTGGCTGAACGGCTTGCCCGTGATAAAGAATTGGGACTTACTGAAGAAGAATCCCGCAATATCCTCAGTAAAATCATACCACTCTGCAATGGTAACAGTGCCACAAACCAATTGATTAATGACATAGGCAAATCAGTTCTATCAAGCAGTCAAATAAACGACGATAACAAGTGGGTGGAGAAGGCTTTCCAGCTGAGTATACCAACAATCCTACTGCTTTCTTCTATCATATATTCCGTAACATCCACAAACGACATGATCAATGGGTTCGCCATGCTGCTTATTGGACTATCGTGCATAGCAACATTCGCATACATTCCATTTTCTATCAGCAATGAAATCGATTCGTGCTCTGGCTGTGAGATACCACCTTTTATCTCATTAGCACTTTCTTCAATCATTAAAAATTGGGATCAATATAAGAAAAAACTTCCGGCAAAAATTGCAAATAATATTGACGCTCAATTTAAATGGTTTGTGTTCGATTATGCGTTTTGTGGATTACATGAAAAACTTAGTCCCACAAAGAAACAAGAAGCGTGTGAATTTCTCAAAAAAATCATGGCTGCTTGCAAGGCATAGGAGGCTATATGAAATTGTTATACCGTTTATCAAAAATATTCGTCATCGCCGCCACCTTTTTTGGATGCTATCAAACGGGATGGGCCGCTGAGATTACCAATCTCCAACCCCAAGAACAACAAAAAGCACACAACATGCAAATGGTTGTCTACAAAGAGCCTCAAATGAATCCCAGCAAAGCACCACAACTTTACGTAGACCCTCAAACCATAAAAGTTATACATCAACAGCAAAAAGAGATGGCTCTTGCTGCTTCCCTACAAAATGAGCGTGAGGAAAAGGAAGCGGCCCAACAAAAAGCTCTCTGCAAAATTCCCAAAGGTTTTATCCCAAAGCTACAAGAAAAGATAATTGAGTTCATCACAGGCAAAGTGGACAAACCTGAAATTGAAAAGACTAACCAACGACTTAACAATGATGACGTATTTTTGATTAACAGAACATTTGAAGCACAAGCTGGAATCGATGCTTTTAATAGTTATAATAATCCACCAGTAAAAAAAAGTATGTTCTTACGCAACAGTAAAACTGGACAAATAAGCCGCTCAACTACAAAATTCCCGTCGGCAAGCCTTCCGGAAGCCCTTGAAAATCTTCTCACGAATGCCAAAAAACCTACTGTGACTCAGCATAGCCTTTTACATAATGCTTGCTCATGGCGGTGTACTTCCATGGTGAAAGGATTGCTAGGTGCTGGGCTTGATCCAAATACGAAAAGAATCGGTGATGAAGAAACACCTCTCCACGCTGCCACCTCTTTTCAATGCCCAGGAAACAATCCAGCGGTTCAAATGCTTCTTGATGCAGGGGCCAATCCAAATGAACCTAATAAAGCGGGCTATACACCTCTCGCTGGAGCGGTAGCTTCTCGCAATATTGAAATTGTTAAGACGCTCATTGAACATGGTGCCGATCCAAACAGAGCAACGCCAAACTTGGCAAGGGTAGAAAACTCTGACCTTATTCTTCCCTATGTAAGACCTACCGTACTCCATATAGCATCAGCAGACCGTTATGATACTGAAATAGTTAACGCCCTCTTAGCTGCTCATGCAGACCCGAATGTCAAAGACTTCTGTGGAAAGACACCCCTTGGTGAGGCAATAGAGAATCATAATGCTAAAACCGTTGGAACTCTTCTCCATAATGGCGCTGATCCGAATATGATAGCAGAAACAAGGGGAGAAACACCTCTACATCTTGCAGCACGGGAAAATAGACCTGACATAATTGAGCTTCTTCTTAGGGCTGGCGCTAACCCAAAAGCAATAAACGATGATAGGCGCACTCCACTTTATGTAGCTGAGCATTCCATTAGTGTAAGCAATGATGCTCAACAACTCCTCAAAAACGCAGAAGCTGCTTCAAATAATAATCGATCATCGATTAAACAACATTTGGGGGATAATTTCGATCCTTACGCAGAAAATATTGATATCAACCAACCTTCTGGGCAGGCCATAGAACAACCTCAACCGCCGGTACAGCAGGAACAAAATCCCGTGGTGCAGCAGAATACTCAACCTATTATCGAGACTCAACCTGTCGAAGCTCAACCAGCACCACAGAGCAGTATTTCTCGCATTACAAATCCAATCAAAAATAATAAACGTACCTCAATCGCCGCTGCCGGTTTGACAGTCCTCTGGGGCTGGTATTTGTGGAAAAAATATGGCAGCACACATAATGTACAAGAACTTTCAATTGATCAGATGGATGAAGAAAAAACAGGCTTTGCCGCTTGGCTTGAAAACCATGGGCTGGAAATGGTAGCGCTTGCTGGATCAGCTGGAATCATTGCACTATGCAAACATCTTGATAACAAAGCACAATCCCAGGTCGATAGCAACATACAAAACGAAGCGTAGGGAGGTTATATGAAACTGTTATACCGTTTATCAAAAATATTCGTCATCGCCACCTTCTGCATCGCCACACTTCAGGCTGGCCAGGTTGATGCAATTCAACAGCCAGCGACACCGGTCGCTACCGCTCCTCAGGTTGTCGCGAAAAAAGAAAATACCGTCGCTCTGGCACTACTTAAAAGCATGCAAGCTGCGATTGAAGAAGAGCAGCCAGAAAGCAGTTGGAAAGCAATGGCGAGGGAAGCATTGAGACTTGTAGCCGCTCTTGGATTGGCCGGATGTGTAGGCTATGCCGTCGATTCTGAGCTCTTCGCCTAATATCACAGAAAAATTGCTGCCGCAAAACAAGCTGGTCAAAGTACCGCACTCCTTTGCAAGAAATCAGGTTGCAAATCAATTACAAGCTTCTTGTGTGCGCTTACAGCAATTGCGCCCTGCCTTTATTTCATCAAAAAATGCTTCTATAAACAAAAAAATGAACAGCTTGCCTCGCGCACCCTGACCAATTTTATCTCATCATGGGAAAGCTATAAATCAGAATGCCCAGAGCAACTCTCACAAAAACTTATGCCTTTGATCAAGAAATTTGCACGTGATAAAACCTTGGGCCTTACTGAAAAAGAATCAAGGAGAATTCTCAGCGAAATTGTGCTGCTGTACAATGAAGGCAATGGTACCAAGAAACTGATTAATGATCTTAGCAAGTCAATTATAGCCCACAGTCAAATAAACAATAAGTCATCCATAGGCGATAAAATAGAGATGGCTACCGTCCTTAGCGTACCAACAAGTCTATTGCTTTTATCTCTAACAGAATCCGTAGCGCCACAAACAATAATCAATAATTTCGCTGGTTTTCTTGTTATGGCATCAGGTTGGGCAACGTTCATGTACATTCCACTTTCTATCAGCGATGAAATCAGGTCACGCTCTGGCGATGAAATAGCACTCTGCAGCTCGTTTGCACTTGCTTCAATCATTGAAAATTGGGAACAATACAAAACAAAACTTTCTGCCGAAGATATAAAGAGCTTTGAGCCAGTCGTTCAATATTATGAGAAAAATAAAGAACTCAATCTAACTGAAAGCAAAGCGCGCGAGTTGCTTAACAAAATTATTAATGCTTACAAAGCTTAACCTGCCATCTTCTTAAGCATTGCAATTTCTTTAGCGTAAAGCTCCATTGCCAGATCGGTTGGAGTTTCGAGAATTTTTGGAACATCGTTGAAGCGGCGATCATTGACGAGTAAGTCAAACATAGCAAGCGGAATGGTACCCTTTCCCAATGCTTCGTGCCGGTCAACATGCGATGCCAACTTGGTTTTAGAATCGTTAACGTGAATTACTTTTACATGCTCTAACCCAATCAACGAATCACATTCTTTGACGACCTTTTCGTAGCCGCCATCGCTTGCGATATCATAACCGGCCGAATACATGTGGCAGGTATCAAGACAAAATCCAATACGTTTTTTATGTGTGCAGGCAGCCCTGATTGCTTTAAGTTCTTCAAACGTACCGCCAAGGGTTGTTCCTTGTCCAGCCATACTTTCAAGAACGATCATAGTTTTGCCAGGAACAGCTTCAAGCACTGTATCAAGCGCGCGGGCGACGTTTTCAATTCCAACGTCCACACCTGAACCGGTATGAGCGCCAGGATGAAGGACCAAATATTGAATACCAAGTTGCTGGCAACGGACAAGTTCATCTTTAAGCGCTTTTTGTGATGGATGGAAAATTTTAGGAACGCTTGAAGCAATATTAATTAAATACGACGCATGGGAAACAACAACGTCGATTCCTGAATCCTTGCGCGCTTGATCAAATAATGCACATTCTTCGATGCTCAATGGTTTTTCATTCCATGATCTGGAACTGGCGGTAAAAATTTGAAATGTCGAAGCGCCGATCGATAGCGCTCGCTGGAAGGCGTTATGCACACCACCGGCGATAGAAACATGGGCACCAATGAGTAATTCTTTTTTAGATGACATTGATCAACATCCTTTATCAAGTTCCTGCAGAGGCAATTCAAAGTAGGTATGAAATTCTTTTGGCAACTGATGATAATCCAATTTTGACGTAATCTCATCAAAGTTACCAGCACAATACGTATCCCACAGTACAACAACCTTGCCCGTCAACTTGCCATTTTTAGCATCGTCGAGCATGGCAGCACAGGCTTTGCCCGAATAGGTACCGTCGAGCGTAATGCCTTCAGTCTGCTTAACAAGCTCAATCGCAGCTGCCGTTTCCGGCGTTATCTGTGCATAGTATTGACCGATAAAATTATTATTTACATTGAATCGCAGCGCTTCCTGTAGCGTTTGTTCCTGCTTTTTTGTTATAGGCCAAAATGAATTTGGACCGAATTGTTTTTTTGTGCGTAATAACTTTGTGTGAAGTAACTGATTCACTTGACTGATAAGCTCGACGCCCTCTTCAACATCTTCCTCTTCATCACACACCGGGATAACAACCGTTTTTAGTCCGGCCGCCTTCAGGCCAACCATCAAGCCAACTGTCGTTCCTTTGCTTCCAAATGAAACGTAGATAACGTCAGGTTCTGGCAACACACCGGCATCAATTTGTTCTTTAAGCTCAAAAGCAGCGTTGACAAACCCAAGCGCGCCAAGCGCATTCGATCCACCTTTGGGAATGTAATAAATATTGTTACCAGTTTCTTTATGAAAAGCCTCGTTCAACTGTGCAATGCCCACTTCGCGGGCAGCTTTGGTTGGGAAATGGTAAAGATGAGCATTGTAATACAAACTTAATAAAAGATTGCGGCAAACATAGGATGCGGACAACTGGGGGACAAGCATTGAAAAGCTCTCAAGTCCAAGTTGCTCAGCATAGACGGCTGTTGCGAGCGCATGATTTGAACCAGCACCGCCAAGGGTCAGAACTGCTTTTGCTTTTTGTTCAAGTGCATCGGCCAATAAAAATTCAAGCTTGCGTACTTTGTTGCCACCAAATTTGGTACCGCTCACGCCATCATTTTTTATATAAAGTGATGTAAGTCCAAGCGCTGCACCTAATTTTTCTGCTTTGACAACCGGCGTTGGGAAAATACCAAGCTGTTTGTGCGCCACTTTTTCTTTAAGCGCTGGATAGGCCTTGAAAAGCGGAAGCGTCGGTTCTTGATTCTCAGCACACACTGCTCCACCCCACAACACAACGAGGAGAAAACTTAGACCAATCTTCATCTTCATTATAGCTCTCTCTTTTGCTTAAAAACGATTAATCCAAAATAAGTGTCACTCGATCGCCAACAACCGTTACCGTTCCTTTTGTTGCTTGGCTCGTCATAATGTCGCCATCTACAATTTTGTAGGTAATAACCCCACGCTTACGGAGAAGCGATGCCAGGGGGCAGTGACCCGGACCAATGATAAAATTTCCATGGAGCGATTGAACATCAACCCATTCAACCTGGCAGGTTTGCAGCGTTGCTCGTTCAATAATGTCCAGGGTTAGCACGCCGTCCATGGTTATTTAACCTTGATTGCTGCGCGTTCATACGCATCTTCAAGCGTTCCAGCCATATAGAGCGCTTGCGCTGGCAGAGAATCGCATTGTCCCGAAATAAGTTTTTCGAAATCATCAACCGTTTTTTCACGTTTGACATAGCAGCCTTTGTACGGAGTAAATTGCTCTGCCACAAAGAATGGTTGTGTTAAGAAATTTTGAATTTTCTTTGCGCGATTAATGGTTTGTTTTTGTGCATCGGAAAGTTCATCGACGCCAAGAATCGCAATAATATCTTGCAGCTCGCGATACTCTTGTAAAATTTTCTGAACCGTACGCGCAACATCGTAATGTTTTTGTCCAACGACCGATGGCTTTAATCCATTTGAAACTGATTCAAGGGGATCGACTGCAGGATAAATACCCGCTTGCGAAAGCTTGCGTGAAAGCACCGTGCTCGCATCCAAATGTTGGAAAGTCGTTGCAGGAGCTGGATCGGTATAGTCATCCGCTGGAACATAGACAGCTTGAATCGAGGTAATCGAACCCTTGTGCGTACTGGTAATACGTTCTTGTAGCATACCCATTTCAGACGCCAAAGTCGGTTGATAGCCCACTGCTGATGGCATACGACCAAGAAGCGCGGAGACCTCTGAACCTGCTTGGACATAACGGAAAATATTATCGATAAAGAGCAGGGTATCTTTTCCTTCTTCGTCACGGAAGTATTCAGCCATGGTAAGACCGGTAAGGCCAACGCGCAGACGAGCACCTGGAATCTCTCCCATTTGACCAAAGACAAGGGCCGTTTTTTCAAGCACGCCCGACGATTTCATTTCAAGCCAAAGTTCATTTCCTTCACGCGTTCGTTCGCCAATACCAACGAAAACTGAATACCCGCCATGCTCTTTGGCAACGTTGCGAATAAGCTCTTGAACGATAATTGTTTTACCAACGCCGGCACCACCAAAAAGTCCAATTTTTGAACCTTTTACGTAGGGGCACAAAAGATCGAGAATTTTTATACCGGTTTCAAGAATATCATCTGAAAGTTTCTGTTCCACAAGTGTTGGCGCGTTACGGAAAATTGGTCTGCTTTGTTTAGCGATGAATGGACCTTCGCCATCGATAACGTTACCAAGAACGTCAAAGACTCTGCCCAAAACCTCTTTACCAACGGGAACGGTAATCGGAGCTCCTGTATCAACCACAGGCAAGCCACGCGTAATACCATTCAAGCTTTCAAGAGCAACACAGCGTACAACACCATCGCCAAGGTGCTGTGCAACTTCAAGACTAATGCTTGAGATATTAAACATTTTACAGACTTCGTCCGGAGGGGTGATAACAAGGCGACTAAGAATCTCTGGAACCGACTGGTCCGCGAATTGGACATCAATGACGGTACCGTTAATACGTAAAATTTTGCCCACACGTACGGGATCTTGTTGAGCTGGTATTTGGATCGGGGTTTGATTGACCACGGCTTGATCCTTTTGTTAAATAGTAACTAAAATTCCCATTTTGACTGCAGAATACCCCTTTAAGGTATTCCAGCCAAGCCTTTTTGTAAAGAAAGTGGCGAAACTCTTTTTTGCCCATGGAGCAGCACAATATTCCCCTTACATAAACCACACATAACGCTCGCACCTTTTTAATTGATCATCAAGTGTTTATTATTCCGAAACCATCTGCTGCGGCGGCAAATATTTTAATCGACAACTTCTTTACAAAAGAAATTCTTTATATAAAATCCGATAGTTCTCGAGAACGTAAATCGACTGTTTTAATTTATTAGAGTTTATGCGCAATAATTTTTTTTAAAAAGACGGGCCTCCACTTGACTATATTCGCCTAAGCAAAATTCACGAAATTATACAAAGCAGCAACATCTCGAAAAACCTTATTGAATCGATCTCTTCTTCCTCTAT
>JBAYHB010000056.1:0-8575 GCA_041666365.1 Candidatus Babeliales bacterium
GAAAAGGCGACATCCAGGTATCATCCAATACTTTTCTGTAGGGAAAAAGACGATAAACATGCCAAGGCCTTCAACCTCAACTTGTTGTTGTCCATCAGCGATATGAAGTGTGCCCTCGATAAAGTTGGTATTGCCAACAAAATTAGCAACAAAACGTGATACCGGAAATTCATAAATTTGTTTCGGTGTACCGATTTGTTCGATATTTCCATGAATATTCATGATGGCCATCTGGTCAGAAACAGTGAGCGCCTCGAATTGATCGTGGGTGACATAGACGAATGTTGTTTTAAGTTTATCCTTCAAGTCGATCAGCTCGATAAGCATCTCTTCTTTAAGCTTTAGATCGAGCGCCGCTAACGGTTCATCCAATAGGAGAACGTCAGGTTCGTTGATGATAGCGCGGGCCAGTGCTACGCGTTGTTGCTGACCGCCGGAAAGGCTACGCGGGTATTTCAACTCAAAGCCAGAAAGGCGGACGGTTTTAAGTGTGTCCAGCACTTTAGATTTGACCAAATCTTCTGAAAGTTTTTTAACGCGCAAACTGTAGGCAACGTTTTCAAAAACGGTCAAATGAGGAAAGAGTGCGTACTGTTGAAAAACCGTATTGATGCGACGCTTATAGATAGGTTGATAAGTGATATCCTCATCGCCTAAAAAAATTTTTCCGGAATCGGCTGTTTCAAGCCCGGCAAGAAGTCGCAACAATGTTGTTTTTCCACAACCGCTGGGCCCTAAAAGGGCAAAAAATTGGCCAGCAGGAATTTCAAGGGACAGGTTATCGAGGATAACTTCGCCTTCAAATGACTTCGAAATATTTTCAACTCTTATATGCTTCATGGACGTCCCCCATCAGCAGACGTTATGGGTAAATACAACAACTCGGTTATCAATGTTTATGGCTTTTAATGCGGGCAAACAGCATTGGTACAATGATGTCAGAAAATGTGCATGGAATAAGCACTGCGATAATTAAAAAGATAAAAACAAAGCCCATGTGGTTCCACCAATCACAGAATCCAAAGCTAATGAGGTAAAGAACCGATGCCATAGAGCTGATCAGGATGTGAATAAAATGAAAACCAAGCGAGAAAAAGAGCTGATAGTTAAGCCGATGGTTACTCATCGCCCAGCCGTTGATCATGCCAACAATAAGAAATGGCAAAACAACGTCAAGATGACTGAGAAAACACCAGTGAAAATGCATGGAAAGGTTAACATATTTGCCGCCAAGGTAGGGCAAAAACGCATCGGAAAAAGTACAGAAAAACGCCGGTACGGCAAAACCAACGCCGATGCCAAGAAGTATGTTTTTTGAGAACCGGAGGAAGGTGAGTACGGTTCCTGTTGCTGCAAACAGCAAATGGAGGTAATGAAAGTTATGAAATAATCGGTATGTCAGTGTAGACGTCTCGCTTGGTGAACTTGAATATGAAAACAAACTAAGACAAATCATTGCAAAAGCGACTGAAAAAATAGCAAACGGAAGATGACAAAAAATTTCATCCAGAACGGTGTGATGATGTTCGAGAACGTTTGTGTCTTCATTCGAGTGAGAGTGGTGATTGTCCATCACTTATTTCCCCATAAAAAATGCGGTAGTAGCCCAACGGTATTCAACCAGGATAATGTACCGTTTTTTGCACGGTTGAGCAATAAAAAAGGGCAGGTTTACCCCTGCCCCAAAAATACAAGCGGAAGCGGCTTAAAAATTTAGCGCACATTGTCCGCCAAAAGTCCCTGGATTGATGACCCCCTTGCCCGCAACAGGAAGCTTATAGAAAATGCTCATTTGAGGGATAATGTTGGCCTTTTTGCACTCATGAATAAAGTCATAGTTGAGTGAAAAGAGGACGGCGTGTGTGTTCCATTCTTTGAGCGATTGGGCGGTGTTAATAATTTGGTAGCTGAAATCATCCGATTTTGCGATAAGACGATCATCATCATGTTTGATGTATTCATAGGCTGTTTTGACCGAAAGGCCTCGCCAGCAACGATACTCTTGGGCATACAAGTTGAATTTCCACGTTAGGCCGTGGTCTTTGGTTGCCTGTCCTTTATTAAGAAGGAAAAAATCAGTTTGATGTTCTTCTGTTTTGAGCCTGCGCGTCTTTGTTTTGTCGAAAAGGACAAGAAAGTCAACATCAGCCCCGATTTGGATGTTATAGCTATACTCAAGTCCTATGCCAATGCCAATGGGCATGCCCCAGGCGCCATCATTGCCGAGTGGCACTGAGAAGGCTCGATCAACCTTTTTTTGTTGAGCCGTTGGAATGCTGAGGCCGATTTTTGCAAAAAGATTCACCGCCTTAAGATCTTCTTTGTCCTGGATGTAGCGATTATGCCAGTTCAGCGTGGTAACCAGATCTCCAATTCCTGATATCGACGTTGAGCCGATATCAAGGTTTCCAAAGGCAACCAGGTTTGACGCTAGGTTGTTAGTTACGTCTTGATGAACTTGAAGGTCTGCAGTAGTGACACTTGCTGTCTGATCGATAAAACTAACGTTTTTAATATCTATTTTACGTAGTGGGAGATAAGCATTAATCGAAAATGAACCAGCACCGAGGTCCCATGGAATTTTGTACCCCCCCCAAAGCGTTGTATCAAACTGAGAAAATTCGCCAGTGAATTGTATATGGCCCCTTGTTCCGTCATCGCTTGGCGATTCTTCCAAGAGCGCCCAGTTGTTAATGAGCGTTGCTGTTGCCGGGTTACTAACAAGCAGACCAGGTATTGGATCAATGAGCATGGGAATGACGGATTCAGTTGCGTTATGGAGTTGTAAAATATTTGCTCTATAGCCGTCCCAATTTTTGCCATGGTGGCTTTGTCCATATTCCATATTCATGCCAATGGGAAAGGCTTTATCTTTGATGGCTGGCATGCGGAGATTGGTGTCATATGGCGCGAAAAAGTTGATTGGGGCAAATGCGTGAACACTCAATGTTACAGTACAGAGAGCAAGCGCGATTGCTCGGTAGCGTCGGCCAAGACGATTTTTTTTCTTCTTCATAGCAAATCCTTCCTATATCAAAGATTATTGACTAAGCGACTGCAGATCATCATGCCCCGCGGGAGGCAATGAGTCAAGGTTTACAACAGTTCACTTATTCAGAAAATAAAGATCGACCACAAATGCTCGTCGTGTGAGAAAAACGGCAATCATGCATGCTAGCCCCAGAGGTGGAACAAGTAGCCAGTAACCTAGGCCTGTTGAGATAAACTGGTACAGCGGCAGCGCAAGAAAATGATGCATGGTCGCCGCATAGATCATCATGAAACAACACGCGGCAAAACTTAGCTGAGCGATGTAACGACCTAGGAAATTAAAATAGTTACCGGAGTAAAAGTAGAATTGGTGGCGTGTGTGCAGGAAATAAAAACATAGCAGCGTAAGAGAAAGTCCTGCGATGGTATTGGCGATTGCAATACCGTAAGCTCCGAAGAAATAAATGCCTACGATGTCACCAATGATGTTTATGACTGCCGAGGCGCCTGCGGCAATTGACGTTGCGGTTGTATCTTTCATGGCGTAAAAGACGTTGAGTAGGACTCGGTTAAGACAGAGGAACAAAAGGCCGCTGAGATAAAAAATGAGAATCCATTTTGCCTGAAAAATATTTTCAGGCGTTGCCTGTGAGCCAAGGAAGGTAATAAAAATATTTTCCGAGCAAAACATGAGAAAAAGAACAATTGGAATGATTACCCAGGAAACGAACTTTGTTGCTTCAAGGATATAGAAGTTAAGTCGTTTGGGAGCATAGAGCACAACGCGTGAAAAGTGTGGTAACAAGATACTTGAAAGAGCTACGGCGAACATGCCAAGCGGTAAATTCATGAAGCGTTGGCCAAGATAAAGCAGCGATATAGATCCTTTTGGTAAAAAGGATGCGAAAATGCCACTCACAAAAATGTTAATTTCAACAATGCCGACACCAAGTAAACATGGAAAAAATTTTGAAAGAACAGTCTTGAATGCGGACCATGACCGAGTGGTTATGTGGCCGAATGCAAAGCCGAATGAGTAATACATATAAAGATGAAGAAGAAAAGATATAAATGCCCCCAAAATAATGCCACCACACAAAACGGTTGACGGAAGTTTGAACATAATGCACAAAATAAGTGTTGCAATGTAGATTAGGTTCCAGAGGGGGGTTCCAAATGCTGGGACGAAGAAGTGATTAACTGATTGCAAAGCTCCTGCAAATAAAGAACTTCCCGAAATAAGTAGGAGTAATGGAAAGAGCATGCGGAGAAAGGGTATTGCATAAGCATTTTGTTCTGCTGAAAAGCCCGGAGCAATAAACTTCATAATGAGTTCTGTTTTAAAGAGAACGATAGCACAAAGAAGGAGAACGGTACCCTCAAAGAATAAGAATGAAAGCGTCATGAGGCCATTTGACTCTTCTCTGTCATTGTTTTTGACACTTTTAACAAAGGCAGGAATAACCGACGCGCTGAGCGCTCCTTCAGCAAAAATGTGCCTGAGCGAATTAGGGATTCTGAACGCCGTCAAGAATGCGTCGGAAATTGCGCCGATACCAAAGAAACGGATAACTAATGTATCGCGGATGATGCCAAGTATGCGACTTAAAAAAGTAAGGCTTCCGACTTGGGCGGTGTACTTGAGAATGGATCGTTTATTTAGCTGCAAACTCATAAGAATCCTCGTGTTATATGAATGTTTTTACAGACACATGCTCATACGGTTCGACAGGCTCACCATGAGCGGGTAAAAAACTCATCACAACAAGTGCTTTTTCCGCTCGTCCTGAGCTTGTCGAAGGATACGAGCGCTCTCAGACTATAGATGAAACGGGGGAATTTTCAAGCGCTAGCAGGCCATTGTGTAGGCGGTATTTGACCTGCATTTTTTGGTAGACCGTTGCATCGTGCGAGCATAGGATAACGCCCATGCCCCAGGTCTGCTGAGCCTTGAGTATGAGGGCGACAACAGCTTCAGCATTTTCCGCGTCAAGATTACCTGTTGGTTCGTCTGCAAGCAAAAACTTAGGTTTATTAAAGAGGGCACGAGCGATGGCGACCCGTTGTTGCTCACCACCAGAAAGCGTTGAAATGGGATGGTTATGTTTTTTTTCAAGGCCAACGTTGGTGAGCAGTTCCAGCGCATGGCGCTCGACGGTCTGAAAAGAATTGCTGCTGACCAGCCCTGGGACCATGACATTTTCGATAACGCTGAGCTCTTTGACAAGGTAATGAAACTGAAAGACAAAGCCTATACCTTGATTGAGAAACTGATTTTTTTCAGATTGTTTGAGTATTGCCAGATTGCGCCCGCCGGCCGATACATGCCCCTTGGTGGGGGTATCAAGGCCGCCAAGGATATGGAGCAATGTTGATTTACCACTACCAGAAACGCCAATGATGGCATACGAGGTTCCTTGTTGAAAACTGGCTGATATGCTACCAAGGACGGGGTTTGATTTTTTTTCGAGCTCGTAAGTCTTGTGTAGGTCGTGTGCTTCAAGAACGAATGGTGTAGATTCTGTCATGTGGTCCTTTCATAAGTTTGCGTTGGTACGGCAATGTAAATAGTGCAGATTTTAAAGGCGCTCTGCAGCAATATTACCAAGACTCTTGCTTTGAAAGAAGACTTTCTTTTATCATGTGATGTAGAGGTGCGTAAGGGATGCAAGGTAGAATGCTCGAACAATCAGGAATCTGCAGCGGGGGAAATTACTGAAGCTGTAACCCAAAGGGGGAGGGATATTCATGGAAAGCAAGAAAACAGAAACATGTCAGCATGGGGAGATTCCAAGCGTCTTACCCATTGTGCCAACGATTGATGTCGTGGTTTTTCCGCATATGGTTGTTCCCTTGCTGATTCTTGACGAAAAGATCATCAAGGGTGTTGAGCTGGCGCTCAATGGAAGTAAAAAAATTCTGCTCCTTGCAGCTCGTCAGCAGGCCGAAGATTATCATGGTCCGATTGGTATTCATGATCTTCACAAGGTTGGTACAGTCGGTACTATTATGCGTGTGATGAACCTGCCAGAAGGTGGAATAAAAATTCTGACGCAGGGAATTTGTAAAGGGGTTGTGGAGGAAATTATAGCAGAAGGTGAGTTGCTTCAAGCTCATATCAAGGTTGTAGAAAAATTGGTGGTTGATCGTCAGGAAGTTGATAAACAGTTACATAACCTTCTTCCTGTTATCGAACGTGTATCGTCAGCGGGCCGCGTATTTAGTCCTGACTTTCAAGCGATACTTTCTCAGATTGAAGATCCTGAACGAGTTGCCGATTTTATCTTATCGCATCTTAGCCTCAACGTAACACAGGCTCAGGCGCTTCTTGAACAAGACTCACTGCATAAGCTGCTTGAAGGCATAGCGCTTAATTTGACCGGTGAGCTTGAAATTAACAATGTCCAAGAAGCGATCAGATCGAATACGCGTGATTCGATTAACAAGTCGCAGCGTGAGTATTACCTGCGCGAACAGCTGAAAGCAATTCAAAAAGAGTTGGGCGAAGATAGTGACAACGAGCTCGATGATATAAAAAATAAAATTCATTCGTTGCCCATGTCCGATGAAGCGCGCTCTGAAGCTCAAAAACAGATGAAGCGATTAGAAAAAATTTCGCCTGAGTCAATGGAGGCTGCCGTTATCCGAACCCATCTTGAATGGCTTGTTGCAATGCCATGGGGTGTCTTGACTAAAGATATGCTCGATATCATGCATGCAAAAAATATACTGGATGAGCATCATTTTGGACTTGATGAAATTAAAGAGCGTATTTTAGATTTCTTATCGATGCGAGCGCTTAAGGATGATTGCCATACGCCTATTTTATGTTTAGTTGGTCCTCCAGGGGTTGGAAAGACTTCCCTTGCACAAGCGATTGCAGATAGTTTAGGGCGTAAAAACTTTAGAATCTCGCTCGGGGGTGTGTATGACGAATCAGAAATTCGTGGGCACCGTAGAACGTATGTTGGTGCTATGCCTGGTAGATTCGTCCAGGCAATCAAGCGCTCTGGAAGTAGTAACCCGGTAATTATTATAGATGAGATTGATAAGATTGGTGCCTCTAATCGAGGCGACCCGTCAGCTGCGTTGCTTGAAGTACTTGATCCAGAACAGAACAGTACGTTCTATGATAACTACCTTGGTGTGCATTATGATTTTTCAAAGGTAATGTTCATTGCAACCGCTAATGATTTAGCTGCGATACCTGGGCCATTGCGTGATCGTATGGAAATTATCCAACTTTCGGGATACACCCATGAAGAGAAGTTTGAGATTGCGCATCGGCATTTGGTCCCCAAGGCAATTAGTAATTCTGGCCTTGGCAACCATGGTTTTGCAGTGACTGATGATATTATTCATGAAATTATTGAAGGGTATACACGGGAATCAGGAGTTCGTGAATTATCACGGCTCATTCAAAAACTGTGTGCTAAGTTTGCACGAGCTTATGTTGAAAATCATTCAGAAATCCATTTTGAAAAAGATCACTTGGTTGAATACCTAGGCCCTCGACGCATACCGATTGAAATTTTAATGAAGAAATCAAAGATCGGTGTTACCAACGGCCTTGCCTGGACAATGTACGGCGGTGAGATCTTGCAGGTTGAAGCTGCGCTTGCTCCAGGGTGCGGTAAGTTATTGCTTACCGGTCAGCTTGGCGATGTTATGAAAGAATCAGCTCAAGCCGCAATGACCTATGCCAAAGCACACGCTGATCTTTTTGGAATTGATCAAAAGATGTTTACCTCATCAGATTTGCACATTCATTTACCAGCCGGCGCGATACCTAAAGATGGACCTTCTGCTGGCATTGCGCTGTTATCATCGATTCTTTCTGTTTTTACCAAGCGCGCGATTAACGGTGATTATGCAATGACGGGTGAATTGAATTTGCAAGGAAGTGTACTTCCGATTGGTGGGCTTAAAGAAAAAATCTTGGCAGCCAAACAGTATGGTCTTTCACATGTTATCTTACCACGCTTGAATGAAAAAGACTTAGTTGGTATGGATAAGATTCATGCTGGACTGGATTTGATTTTTGTCGATAGTGTTGAAGAGGTTTTACAGCACGTGTTGCTGCCACAGGGGTAATGAGGGGTTAGAAAATAAAAAGGGCAGGTTGATCCTGCCCTTTTTATTTTCTAACATATGAGCTTTGCAACGCCTTTCGTTTTATAGCCCTCTAGAACTTTCCACCATTTGATTTTCCAAAGTTTTGCAGCAGATTGATAAGATCCCGTTAAAATGAAATTTCCATCCGGTGAAATCGCAACAGAACTGCTGCTAGTTCCGTGGTCCCAGCTAGTAACCTCACGTTCTCTACAGTTGTTATCTATTTCGAGGAGAACTAAGTTTTTATCATCCCTATCAGGCTCCCACCCATATCCAACTACGACAAGCGCAAAATCAGGATGGATGGGGTGCCGTGATGCTGCAACGGAATTTATTTTGAGCGGGGAAGGTATGTAATAACAGGAGTTAGGCAACAACTTGGGAAAAAGCCTGTAGAATTCTATCAAAACGCGTGATTTCAGAATCTACTTTTTTCATCTTAGATCGTCTGATAGATTCTTCTGGCGTA
>JBAYHB010000057.1:0-8536 GCA_041666365.1 Candidatus Babeliales bacterium
AACAAGCTCGATACGCCAGAAGAATCTATCAGACGATCTAAGATGAAAAAAGTAGATTCTGAAATCACGCGTTTTGATAGAATTCTACAGGCTTTTTCCCAAGTTGTTGCCTAACTCCTGTAAAAAGAATAGGTTCTTTTTCTTTTCTCGAGAAGAAGCAAGGATGCACGTACATGTAATGTCGCCTGATGGCGAAGCTAAGTTTTGGATTGAGCCTTTGGTTGCTCTTGCCGACTATAGTGGATACACAGAGAAACAATTAAGAGAACTTGCAAGGATTGTGGAAAAACATGGTAAAGAAATTAAAGAAGCTTGGGAAAAACACTTCAACTGCTGAAATACAAAATATATCCAATCGCGGAATCTGGATCTTTGTTAATCAGCAGGAATTTTTTTTGTCGTTTGAAAAGTATCCATGGTTTAAAAAAGCGACCATTGACCAAATTTATGATGTTACATTTTATCACGGAAAGCATTTACTGTGGCCATCGCTTGACGTTGATTTGGATATCAATGTTATGAAAAATCCCGAAGCATACCCTCTAAAGTATAAATAGTTCAAACAAAAATTTTAGTAAGAAACCAGCGTGATACCGAGTTCTTTGGCACGCGCTATAAACGCATCATATTCAGCAATTAACGTATGTTGTGAGCTCCAGGCGATTGCGGCAACTTGGCCGGTGGCAATGCTCGTCAGCGATGTCGGGCCGAGCGTTGGAAGATCAAAACGAGTGTTATGATTGGCGCATGCGGTTTTGCAGATGATCACTCCTGTTATCCCTAATTCAATACCGCGCTTGATGCAGGCGTCAGTGCCTTCGATAGCTTCAACTGCTAAAATCATGCCATCTTTGACGACGATTGTCTGCCCGATCTGGGCGTTTGCCAGTGTTTGGGCTGTGGCCATACCCAGGGCGATATCAGTTTCTATTTCTTGAGTAAGTTTGCCGCAGATAACCCCGGGCGGGACAAAGAGCGATGAGAGCACATTGCTTTGATGCAAAACTTCGATGTCATGTTTTTGCAGTTCACCAATGAGGCGTTCCATGAGTGCCTTGTCACTTTTACAACCAATGACAGAGCTGAGCAGTTTGATTGCAAGCCAATCCAGTGAGAGGCGTTTAAACAGGACCGCTTTATCAACTTTACCGATGAAAAAAACATGAGTTGTTGTGCGCTCTTTGAGCAGGGCAAGAATGAGACTTGGTTTATAAAATGGTAATGTAACAACGTCGGCGTAGCCATCAACGGTTTTGATAAGTGCTGCATGGTTATCATCGGGGAAAAGAGCGACAACAAAAAACGGCCGATCGGCCGCGCGTAAACTTTGGCAGGCTTGGATGGGAAGATATCCCGTTCCCGCGATAACAGCGATCATCGTAGTCCCAATGCTCTTTCAATGTCAAAGGTAAGTGCAAGGGCGCCAAGATCTTGGTCAGGGTTGACCATATCTTTTTTAGTAGCAATGGTTGTGATGAAGTGTTCGATTTCAAGTTTGAGTGGATTGTCTTTGTAGACAAAAAGATGTTCGACAAGCGTTTCACGTTTATATTTCATCTCAAACTCTCCCACCTGAACGCTTGTGCTTGCGTGACGATGAATGGCGATGTTTTGTGTGGTGAAATCGAGTTCAATGTAGGCATCTTTTTGATGGATCGCCATGGTACGTTTTTTGATGTGCGATGCTCTGCTTGAAATGAGATTGGCGATAACGCCATTTTCAAATGTTATGTTGACTGCGGCGATATCGCACGATGATGAATGAATTTTAGTTCCCTGGACGCCAAATTTTTGTACAGGCGCATTGACCAAGCCCAACACGATATCCAAGTCATGAATCATGAGATCAAGAATGACGCTGTCTTTTTGAACGCGTGGTGAAAATGGCCCCATGCGATAACTTTCAATCAGGTACGGCTGATCGATAATCTTTTTAAGTTCTTGTACCGCGCCGTTAAACCGTTCAACGTGGCCGACGTGCAGGGTGAGCGACTGTTGACGAGCAATATCAAATAATTCAGCGGCTTGTGCAAGATCATTAGTGAGTGGTTTTTCTATCAGAACATGCTTGCCGCGTGATAGGCAATCTTTGGCGATGGCATAGTGAAGTTGTGTTGGAACGGCGATGATAACGCCGTCGACTTTATCAATCCATGTTGAGTGATCACTGCTTTTAATGACGTCAGGAGATTTTATTTTTTCAAGAAGCTGTGGATTTGGATCTGCAATGCCGACCAGTGTTGCTTGATGTGAATTCAGACAAATTGATGCATGGTAGCCACCCATGTGCCCCATGCCGATAACGCCAAGTTTTATCATCAGTCGATATCCCGTTGTGCTGCCATCCATTGATCTGTTGCTGCTCGGTTATCAATGAACGTTCTACGTGAGACGCCACGTTTGCTTTCAGCAATGAATTGTAAAAAGAGCCCGACCATTTCGTCTTTGCCCCATGGTTCATTGGCAGCTGCGATAGTGATTGCAGCGGGAAGCATTCTGTCTTGAAAAAATAATTTAGTGACATGTTTAAGCGCATCGATGGTTACTTTTGAAAAGCCTGCGCGCTTAAGTCCGATGATATTCAGGCCTGCAAAACCAGCAGGTTGTCCGTCGAAGAGGCAAAAAGGTGCTAAATCCTGACGCGTTGCGCTGTAGGGCGCGACAGCGGAGTATTGGCCGACACGGCAAAATTGATGCGTTGCACCATTGGCCATAACGATAACATTTTTTTCAATGTGAGTGTGACCGCCAAGATTGACGTTGTTGATCAAGGTTACATTGTTTTCAAGAATGCAGTCATGGGCGACGTGGGAGTATGACATAAGGTAACAGTTGTCGCCGATCGTTGTTGTCCCTTCAGAATATTTTGATGCATGGACGGTAGAAAATTCTCGCAGTTCACAGTTTGCGCCGATGGTGATGGTACCTTGCGATTCTTTGGTACCGATATTCTGTGCAGGAAAGCCAACAGCTACGTGGGCGTACAAACGTGTGTTGTCGCCGATGGTAACGTTTCCTGTGACGATGCAAAACGGTCCGATCTTAACGTTGCTGCCAACTTTGACATTGCTGCCGATGCGGGCGGTTGGGTCGATGTATGAAGCTGTTGAATTAAAAAAAGCTTCCTCGAACAAGGAAGCTTGTGGAAAAATTACGTTTTCTTTATTCACGATAATTCCCAAAAAAATGGTTGGGGCGGAAGGATTCGAACCTCCGTATGGCGGTACCAAAAACCGCTGCCTTACCACTTGGCGACGCCCCAACGAAATTTATATTAAAAAGAACCTAAGCGCACAGCGCGTTAGTCGTTACTCTCTACATTCTCTACTGGTGCACCGGCTGACTTGTTGTATTCTTCGATTACTCGATCTTCGATCATTTTTCGTGTGTCAGCATTCAAAGGATGCACGATATCTTTGAATGAGCCATCTTTTTTCCTGCGCGATGGCATCGATACGAACAATCCTTTGTCGCTCTGGATGATCTTCATATCTCTGACGATAAAGCAGTTGTCAAATACCATTGTAGCGTAGGCCTTGAGTTTGCCCTCGTTCGCTGGAAAAACTTTAACTTCAGTAATTTCCATGTGTGTATCCTCAGATATCAGCCAGGCTGCTCGGTACATGATCAATCCATGCTGCACACCCGCGCTGTAAAACTATTTCAAACATCTCTGCGCTAAATCTAAAGCCTCACGTTTCCTTTGTCAACTAATTTTTACGATTTAAACGCGGCTCGCAGCTTTGCCGAACGTGAAGATGGATTTGTCGCAAGTTCGTCCTCTTGGGCCGTTACAGGCTTTGGCGTCAGTGTTGTCAGCGCCATGCAGTGCTGAGAGAAAAAGTTTTTAACAAGGCGATCTTCAAGCGAATGGAAGCTGATACATACCAACCGTCCCTGCGGGGCAAGCGCGGCTGGCGCGGCTGAAAGGAAGGCTGTGATGTTATTCAATTCATCGTTAACGTGTATACGTAGCGCTTGAAAAATCTTTGTTGCCGGGTGCGTATGACGCGAAAAGTGTGGAATAACCCGCTCGACCAAATAAACAAGCTGGTGTGTTGTTTTGATAGGATTGCGTACACGCTCTTGTACAATTAAGCGAGCGATTTTACGTGCATGTACTTCTTCACCATAGGCAAAGAAAATGTTGGCCAATTCTTTCTCGGTCATTGAATTAAGCACGTCGCTGGCCGTTTCTCGGTGGTGCGAAGGTGACATGCGCATATCAAGCGGCGTATCTTTTTGGAATGAGAACCCAGGTTGCTCGTGGATCTGGAATTGCGATGTTCCAAAGTCGGCCAAAATGCCCTGTACGTTTTTGATTTTTTCATGTTTTAAAATCTTATACAGGTGGGCAAAATTACCCCAGACCATAGAAAAACGATCACCAAATTCTTCTTTGATGCGCTCTTCATTGTGTGCGATTGCATGTTTGTCCCAATCAATGGCAACAACATTGCATGACGGTTCATGCGCCAGAATTGCTTTGGTATGTCCCCCGCCGCCAAAGGTTGCATCGATATAGGTGCCGCCTGGCAGAGGATTAAGATAGGTGATAACTTCGCGAACTAGAACACTTTTATGCTGGTAAAGTGTCATCGCTGGCGTGGATGGTTTCATGGTGTTGTGTTTCCTTTAAAAAGTCTTTTCGGGGGCCTCTAATCTTCGTAAAATCAATGCTTTGGGTTGGCTTTATGCGGTAGTCAATAAAGTCGTTAGCGATGCCATATTTTTCTACCTCAAGCACAACTTTTTGTCCATCAAGTTGGAATAACCTGCCAAGTGCCAGGCGCCGTTTGCTCGTCAGTTGTTCATAGGTGATATCATTGGCCAGTTGTTCTTCGTTTTCACTGAATACTGCCAAGAATCCTTGAACGTACACTTGGTCGCGGCCTTTGGTGACGTGTTGGACATGCATAAGTTCAGTTTCATCCGGCATCAAATGAAGGATAGGTTCTTTGGTGTAGTGCCAAAGCGCCATGTCATCTTTGCCGCCCAGTGCGCCTATCCATTCGCCCTTCGCCTTTTTTTGGTAGGTAAAGCAGACGACATAGATCGGTTTGCCCGTCTTATTTTCGATAGCGAAATCAAGGGAATCTATCTGGTCAGCTGCCAGCCGTGCAGCCTGTTTTTTTTTTACAAAATCATATTCATAAAACGCGCCCTTAGCACCATATTTTTCAACTTCGATAACAACCTTTTTGCCCTTGAGTTTTTCGAGTTGATCAAGGTCGATTTGAATGTTGTCAGGGAGCAGCTCATATACAGCCTCATCAGCCGCTTTGTGTGTATCAAAGAGCGCTAAGTAGCCGAATACATTTTTGCGATCGCGTGGATCTTGGACATCGTCAATTGAAATGACCGTGCGTTGTCCCTGTTCGAGTACGTAAATATCAGATTTATCCCAGCGCCAGCGGGTAAATGCACGACGTTTGATGTATGAAAAACAGGCAACAAAAATTGTTTTACCTGTTTGGTTTTCAACTTCAAAGTCTAACTTGTTCATATTTTGATAACGTTGTCGCTCTGCACCGGTCATAGGAGCTGCAGACAGAGGCATCGATGGGGTATCAATTATAGATTCACGTAGTTGTGATGAAGGCATTTCAGGCAAGAATAATTGGTTCGATGGCGAGAGTGCAGGTTGGAAAGGTTGTTGCGCCGGCCTTTGATCGAAAGCACAGCCGGCAAGTAGAAAGATAGAACAGAGAAGTAAGCTGCCGAGCTTTTGGTTCTGTATCATAAGAATCTCCTTAAGATTATACCTGTATTCGAAAGAACTACCGTAGGTATTCCTGGACCCCGGATCGGCGTCCGGGGCGACACTGCGGGGGGATTAAATATTTTTGTTTTTTTTATTTTTAATTGACCTGATCCATCAACGACGTCATCCCGGCGAAAGCCGGGATCCAGTAAATGGCTAGCTTTCAAATTGATGTTCATCAGCCCCCCATTGCGATTTCTTGGTCGATTGTCTTAAGCTTTTGTGCAAAAAGCGCATCTTCTTGGCAGAGGTGTTCTATTTTTGTCAGGGCATGAATCACGGTTGAATGGTTGCGGCCACCGACAAAGTTGCCGATGACTTGCAGCGAGGCAAATGAATGTTTTTTCATCATGTACAGCGCAACTTGGCGTACCGACGAAACATCTTTTTGCCGTGATTTCGCTTTGACTTCATTAACCGAGATCGAATAATGTTTGCATACAATTTTTAGAATGTTTTCCAGTGATGCGCCCTCACATTTTTTTTCTTGAAGGTTAAGCAAGACCTTGCGTGCCATCTCAAGGGTGATCGGTTGGTTGGTCAGCGCCGCAAATGCACTTACTCTGATAAGTGCGCCTTCAAGTTCGCGGATGTTTGAAAGGACGCGCGACGCAATAAAATCGGCAACGTCGTCTGCCAAGTTGATGTTGTGCTGGCCGGCTTTCTTTTTAAGAATGGCAATTTTTGTTTCAAGGTCTGGCATCTGGATATCGGCGATCAGCCCCCATTCCATGCGCGATTTAAGTCTGCTTTGCAGTCCAGCAATTTCTTTAGGAAAGGTATCGCTTGAAAGCACAATCTGGCGTTGGTGTTCATACAGTGTGTTAAAAATATGAAAAAAGGTTTCTTGCGTTTGTTCTTTGTTCGATAAAAATTGGATGTCATCAAAAAGCAAAACATCAACTTTTTGGTATTTGTGTCGGAACTGTTGCGAGCGGTCAAAACGAATACAGTTAATAAACTCGTTAATAAAATGATCAGACGTTTCATAACGAACGATTAAACTCGGATTTCTTTTTCTCACTTCATTAGCGATCGCGTGGAGTAAATGTGTTTTGCCCAGGCCCGTGCCTCCGTAAATAAACAGTGGATTGTAGACTTTACCTATATTTTCGCAGATCGCATACGCCGCTGCCTGGGCAAGTGAGTTGCTTGGACCAGCGACAAACGATTCAAAAAGATACGACTCATTAATGTTGCATGACCCACGGTCTTTGGGCTTTTTATCAATAAGTGCCGGTTTGCCCGCAGGCGTTTGTACGGCAAGTTCGGTGGCCTGTTTTTGTTGTGATGGTGCTTGGCCATCGTGCTTGAAGGGAATCATTGATGCCGGGATAATAGTGCGAGGTGTCTGGTCACCTGTAGATGTAAATACAACGCGTACCGAGTCGGCATGGAGCAAGCGTGACAGGTGTTTGCTCATGAGGTCTGAATAATGTTCTTGTACCCACGTACTGACGAATTGGTTAGGTGCTTTCAAGTACACCGAATTGGTTGCAACATCCCATTCGTGAAGCGTGACCGCTTTAAACCATGTCTCAACGACCTGGCTTCCGGCCTCTTCTTTAATAATGTGGAGAAAATCTTCCCAAATGGGCAACATCTTGTTCCTGCTTTGCTACAACACGTGATTATTGGTTACTCTGGCATGGTAGGGTAATTTGCATGAGCCAAATTATACCAGATGGGATGTCCGTTGAATACGAAATTGATTAAAAGGGAGAATATCATGGAGCACACGGGAAAATACATACTTTTTTTTCTTATCTTTACCCAAGGCTGTCAGAAACAATCAGGTCAGCATCTGGCCAAAGAAAAATACCGCCTTGCGTGCGCGCAGCTTACCGGGCAACGGAGCGAGCAGGATTATCGCCGTGCGCTTGGCTATGTCGACCAAGCAATCGCCGCTCACTATACCGTTGAATATGAGGCACTCAAGGCAACGCTGCTCCTCAAGCTTGGTGATGCAGAAGAAAGTACGATCCATTTTCAGCACGCGCTTGCCAGTACGAGTGATGCGGCAGTTGCGGCAGAGGTCAAAAATAATTATGCCTGCGCGCTTGCTCAGCAGGGGCATGGGCAGGATGCGCTTGAAATCTGGCGACAGTTGGTGCGCGACGCGCATTACATGACGCCAGAAGTTGCCTGGGTCAACATTGGTAAGTGGCATGTCGACCATCGCTATATGAAGAAAGCACACTACTGTTTTTTAAAGGCGGCCTGTCTTGAACCGATGTATGTTGACGCCCATTTTTATGGCGCGCTTGCAAGTTATGCGTGTGGCGAAAGAAGTTCAGCCCGCAATCAGATTACGACGCTTTTGGCCCTTGAGCCTGAACATGCGGGTGCGAGGCGATTACTCAAAGCACTAGGGGATCATGGGCAGGTGATGCATATCTAAACCCTTGTGTTTACACCCATTTATTCAGTACGGTGATCATGTTCGCAAGGTCATAGGCGTGATGAATCTATAAAAATTAAAGGGCATGATGAAGTGGTTTAATAATAATGTTTTTTTAGTGATAGTACTGATGCTTGGATGTTCCGGTACGGCCTGTGGTATGAATGTGCTACGGTCATTGAAAGAATATTTTAGAAGCAAACCAACCCTGGTCAAGCAGCCTTCTCGCCCGTCGCCACAAACAACGTTAGCAAAGCATGAAGAATACAAACCATTAATTGATGATCAGAAAAAAAATCAAATTCAGGCATCTGGGGTATTCCCTGTACCAGCGACAACAACCACCGTCAAAGAAGGGAGAGTTAAAAAAA
>JBAYHB010000058.1:0-8448 GCA_041666365.1 Candidatus Babeliales bacterium
AATCCAAGAATATAAAAAACAAAGTTTTTCTTTACTGCAGCCCCGATTTTTTTTAATGTAAACGTCGACATAGGTCTCTCCTTTTTTGTGATTAGAACCTAAACAGGACTCTGAACAAAATTGAAAACACCGATTCAAACAATGTTATAGGAAACGCATAATTAATTTTTTGAGGCGATTTTGCGGTTGCATCAGTACGATCGCCAATCGCCTTTTTCCTTATATTAGAAATCACTTGACCTGATCAATAAAAAAGGCTCTTCTTTTTTTGAAGTAATGTTGCTTAAAACAACTCAAAAAAAGGAGAGCCATGTGCACGTTGCAAAGAGTAATAAACCTTCTAAAAAAAGTAAACTCCGAAATTAGAGCCTACGTTGTTTGCTTGCTATTAACCGCTGGAAAAAAGAATTGTGCCGAAATGGCCCGCACTGTAGGCCTTCATGCAAATTTTTTATATAAGTTTTTATCGAATAGTGCGACCCACTCGAAGGAAATAGAAGAAGAGCTGTTTAGATTTGCGAAAATAACGAGAGACAAAAGATTCAAACGTACGCTTGTTATCGATCCAACCGCAATTATCAAACGATATGCAGAACAGATCGAAAAACTTTGTTATGACAAAGATGGATGCACTAAGCATGTCGAAAAAGTAATTGTTCCGGTATGCGCATCAGTTGTAGACGAGCGAGTAAAAATACCATTGGCGATTGATTTTTGGATTCAGCGAAAAGCGCGCGGTAATCGTCGCTATCGATCGAAAGTTGAAATTGCACAAGAGTTGATTTCATATCTTACCAAGCAAGGCATTGAATACGATTTCGCATCACTGGATGGCGCATTTCCATCACCAGATATGTTTGATTTCTTTGCTGCAGAGAACACCAAAAAATCTTTTACCATGCGCATTCCACGAAGCCGCGCGGTAACTCTGGCTAACGGAAAGCGCATGCAACTTCAGCGCGTTCCAGAACTAAAATTGCTGCGCAATGCACGGGAAAAAACGATCGAGGCAGAACTTTATGACAGGCGTTACTACTTCACCGCACACAAACGAAAGAAACGGGGTGGTGGCTGGGAGACAGTATTTTTGGTGAGTAACATGGATTTGACCGCAAAACAACAAGTTGAAGCATTCAATTTGCGCTGGCCACAGGAGAAAATCAATCGAACATCAAAACAAAAATTTGGTATGCATCAATGCCAGGCGCTTGCCGCTTCAAAACAGAAGGCGCATATCATGGCTGGATACCTAGGGCAAGCAATCATTGAATTGGCGAAATTTGACAAACAGGAGCAAAGCACCGATGAAATTATCAATTTTTTGAGACGCAATCATTTCGACGATCTGGCCACACTTATACGAAAGCCCGTCAAAAAGCAAAAGCCACTTCGGCACGATTACATCGACTTTTCTTCTCAAAATTATGTTCAAATTTTTCATAATAATGCTGGAGAATCCAATGTTTTTATGATGTGATCAAAGTCCTGCTAAGATCGGCGATTTTTTAGAGAAGTATCGTGCGGCAAAGTGCTTTTCGTCAAAAAAACCTGAGCCGAATGATTTCTTTCTGATTCTTCGACGAACTAAACGCCCTAGAGCTCATCTGGAGAAGAAGCCTATTGAGCAAGCATAAATGTGGGTATCAACTCAAGAACATAGGATAAAAAAATGATATACTATGCAGGAAAACGTTTTTAGTTTCCCGTGAGCGCCAAACAGATCAAAGGATGTTATGTCAGACGTTAAAAATAAAATTATTACCAGCCCCCTTTCCGGTTTTATGGAATTGTTACCAGCGCAACAAATTGCCTTTAATAAAATTTTTGACATCATCCGCTCGTCGTACGAATCATTTGGCTTCATTCCCCTTGATACACCCGTTCTTGAACGTGCCGAAGTACTTTTAGCAAAGGCCGGTGGCGAGACTGAAAAACAGATGTATCAATTCAAAAAAGGTGACACTGACTTGGCGATGCGCTTTGATCTTACCATTCCTCTAGCCCGTTACGTTGCCGAGCATTATGGTAAACTTAATTTCCCCTTCCGGCGCTATGCCATGGGTAAGGTGTATCGTGGTGAGCGCGCGCAAGCCGGTCGCTTTCGTGAATTTTATCAATGCGATATCGACGTCATTGGCGATGGCCAACTTGATATCCGTTTCGATGCAGAAATTCCAAGCATCATCTACATGATTTTTAATAAATTGGGGTTCGAGCGTTTTACCATCAGACTGAACAATCGCAAAATTCTTAATGGCTTTTTTGCCTCGCTTGGCATCGCGGATAACGCTGCCGCGGTTATGCAGGTCATCGATAAACTTGAAAAAATTGGTAAGCCGGCAGTCGAACAAGAGCTCCAAACATTAGGTCTTTCGTCACAGGCGATAGCATCAATTTTTACCTTTATTACGATTACGGGCAG
Organism: Candidatus Babeliales bacterium; assembly: GCA_041666365.1. GTDB lineage: Bacteria > Babelota > Babeliae > Babelales > RVW-14 > JBAYHB01. Next base: position 2,423 of record JBAYHB010000058.1, read on the forward strand.
CGCAGAAAATGTGTTTGCCCAGCTTACAAAGCTCGGAGTTTCTGATGCGCAATTTCAACTGGGGCTGGATGAGTTACAACAGGTGGTAAAACTTATTAAAGAGCTTGGTATTCCAGAAACACATTTTGCTATCGATTTGACTATCGCCCGTGGTCTTGATTATTACACCGGCACGGTCTACGAAACTCGCTTGGACGATTATCCTGAAATTGGCTCTGTCTGTTCCGGTGGCCGCTATGACGATTTGGCGAGCCACTATATCGATCGCCCTCTTCCTGGAGTTGGTATTTCCATTGGGCTTACACGTTTGTTCGATCAACTTTCTAAGCGTGGTGTTATCAAAGAACAAGCGGCAACGCCAACCCGTGTCTTAATTGTTCCTCTCATGGACGACCTTGCGCCGAGTTTGGGGCTTGCTACCCAGCTGCGCAGCCATGGGATTCCAACTGAAGTATCGTTTGGTCAAGGCAAGATGAAAAAACGTCTTGGCTATGCTGACAAACTTGGTATTCCGTATGCAGTGTTCATCGGCCAAGATGAAGTCGATAAAGGTGTATTCACCCTTAAAAACCTAACAACGGGCACTCAAGAGGTTGTCACGCTTGAGGATTTGTTGGTGCGACTACGGTAGGGTTTACCGAGGATCCGCGTATTTCTGCTCCTCATCGCCAGCTGCTTGTTTTTGTTGTTCTCTAGCAGCAGCAACTGCGGTGGCCCATTTTTTTTTGTTAGAGCCAAAGAAAGGGTCAGGCACCTGAACCTCGAAAAGTTTATTAAGCATTGCTTGATTACCTTCAGAGCTCTCCAAAATTTCTTGTGGAGTAAAACCTGCCCTAAGCAGTTCATCAACTTTTGTGCCTAGGTCTTCGCCGGCAAATTTAGAAAAATAATGTTTCCCCAAGAGCTTCAAAAGATCGCCCTTCTCATCTTGCTTCATGATTAAAATCTGCGGAAGAATTTCTTGAATATTCTGATCGTTTATCTTTGCCAACTCGCTATACGCCGTTGCCTTCTGTAGGAGCCATTCATATTGTTTGGCGCCAGTTGAATCTTTTGGCTTGGAAAGCAAGTTGGTTATGAGTAAAGATGGGTTTTGCAAGGCCCGCTGAAAGACATTTTGCCTACAAAAAGCTTGTGCCTGATTAAAATTGGCCCTATTTTGATCCATCAATTGGCGTCGGATTTCTAGCTCTACATGGTCTTGAAATCTTGAAGCGAGTCGATCAAGGTTTTGGTGTTCTGTTTGCTCGAGTTCTTCATATTTTTTATCATAAATTATGCAGACGAGTTTTTTTGCAAGATTTGGTAGGTCGGTACGTTCAGTTTGGAAAAATACCCTGCATGCTTCATTAATATCTGTTTCAGTAAACTTTGCATCAAGAATATCGTCATAGGTTTCAGCGACCATCGGGCTTCTGAGAGTCCCTTTTGAGTTGGTGTTTGTTGGGATAATTTTTGCATTACGGTTTGGGGTAGCTTGTTGTTTCTCATCTCTTTTTTGATGTAAATAACGATCATCAGAATCCCCCCTCATCTGCAATAGAAGATCTTTTATCGGTTCTTGTATGACATCATTCAGTAACTGCCTATGGGATAAAGCTTTAAGGCCGAATACCGACATAACACCAGGTGAGCTCGGATTACCAATATTATTTGTCCATTGGGCAACTGCATAGTGAAGAGGCGAGTTTTTGAATACAGGACTCGTTATTTGCGGTGTAGTTGCTTCTTCGGTGACCCGTTCTTTAAATGTTTTTGTTTCCACGGGCATGGCTGCTGGTTCTTTTTTTTCTTCTAGTTGCGCAGCATGTTTTTCTTCATCCACTTGTACTTGTTTTTGTTGTCTTTGTTGTTCCTCCTTTAGCGCTTTTCGCATAGCTTCTTCTTGCTTTTCAGCCTCGGCGTCATTAGCTCTTTTCCGTGCCAATTCTTCTTCTTTTTCTTTCGCTAGCCGCTCTTCATCCTGTTTTCTTTGTGCGGTTTTTTCTGCAAGTGAGCTCTCCTTGATTTGTGCCTCAAGGGTGTTTGTTTTTGGTTTTTCTTGTTCCCGGAGTTCTTTGGCTCTAGCTTTTTCTTCTTTTGAAAACATAAAAAATTTCTTTAGGCTGCGAACAACCTTATTATTCTTTGCCACTTTTTGACGGTACATATTAAATTCTTTTGCCCTACGGTCTTTGTCGGACACTTCAGCAGGGGGCTCGATTTTTGTGGCAGATGGTGGGGTAATTGTTTTGAGAGGTTCTAGCCGCGCAAGTTCTTTTTTTGCAGGTGTATCGATTTGTCTTGGGTTATTATCATCGATTTTGGCTGGGATAATGATAATCGCAGGTCGTTTGGGCGATGTTGATCTAGAGTCCCCTGTTGGGTCAGAATCTTTATGTTTTTGCACAAAAGGTATGGCTTTCGCGGTGGTCGAGGCAAAGGGTTCAAATTTGCCTGCATTCATAATGCCACTAGTTTTCGCCTGCTCGTCAGCGGGAGATTTTTTAGGGGGTACTGGTGAATCAGTTGATAGCTGTGTGCGAGGTGGCTTTGTTAGAAGAGAACTTTCGGGAACAGGATATTTTTTTTGTGGCGATGCTGGTCGGGAAGATAAACTTCTTGTTCCCGCAGTCGCTGACTTTTGTTGTTTCTGTAAATCTTTAGCCTTTTCTACTTTATAAAGATAAGCCCCTGCAGCCCCAAGTCCCAATCCGGTAAGAGCTCCAGTCACAATTGCGGTGATTGCCCCATCATTCAGTTTTTTCCCACTGTCCTCCTGAATGGATTCGCCTGTTCCAATGGGACGGCCTGTTTTATCAAGCTGTGGCCCTGAGTCGTCGTCAGTTGTGGTGGTGTTTAATTGGCCGGTATTTGTTACATATGCTTGAGCCTGTGCTGAGGCCTGGAAGGTTACACCAACGATTCCAACCATTACCCCCAAAAAAACTATGTTTTTTGTCTTCATTGCACTTCCTCATTTATTAACTGTGGTAGATATGAAATATTCTAATGAATGCTATCAAAATTGAATGAGCAAACGCAATGAAATCAAGTGTGAGGCAATCTCGCGGCTTGAGGGTGTGGTTGTTAGGTTGGAAATAGCTAAACATCAAAATCGCTGCCATCTCGGCACTTGAGAGTTATATTATTATCAGCAACAATTATTTTATGGAGTCCTAATGTCATGAATTTCTGTGCTATCGCCTTAATGAATGGGATGTCATCTTTAGCTAAACCTGAGTAGTTGTCTTTATCATCTGAGAAAGTGATTTTGTTGATATCATCCACGGTTAATTTCTGTTTTACCATCAGATCAACGACCTTTTTAAAAAGCTCTTCACTATGCTTTTTAACATCCGGTGAACCCGCAAATTGATCATTTTTTACTTCTTCATCGTTAAGTACATGTTTGATTGCAGTTTTAAATTCATTTGCCGTTCTAAATTGTTTGGTGTCAAAATAACCTATTATCGCAACAATATTGCTTGGTAAGGTTGCAAGCCATCTATTTACTGTCGCGCGTTGTTTGTTAGCGAGTTTAATTGTAGGATCATCTGCGGGGTTATCTATGGCCTCGGGTTGTTTATTCTCAGCCAGTTGTATTTTTAGTTGAGTAAAGTAATCATTTAAACTAATTTTTGCTTGTTCAGCAGCCCTTACGGCATTTAGTTGGGCAGCTTCTTTTTGTCTTGCCTCTTTTTCTAGTTGTGCCGTTTCATTGGTATCTTTTGTCTTTAATGGTTCAGATTTTTTATTTTCAGTCCGAGCTACGATATTTTTTGGTTTGTCTTGGGACAGATTAAAGTGTTGTGCTAAGTGATCCAGCTGGTCAATATCTATGATTCGGACAGGTTTTGGCATAGGCAACTTTGTCTCACCCTGATAATTTTCTTTTCTTTTTGAATATTTTCCCTTGTTGGGCTGAGCAGCTATTTGTGGTTCTTTTATTTCGCCAACATTAACGGCTTCGGTTGATGCTGGTTTTCCTATGAGTATGTTTTGAGGGAGAATGGTTGTGAGATCTGATGTGACTGTTTCTGGACGGGGTGATACTAAGTTTGATCGTCGTCTTAACGATGAGTTGCTATCGTATTCAAAACCTATTTGTCCAATAGGTTCGTCGATCATTTCATTTTTGGGAACAACAGGAAGGCGCTTAAATTTTTGTCCAGTTAGCGTTCCTCTAGGAGTAGTTTTTTTGTGCTGATTGTTCTCTTAGGTGTTGTTCTTGCTGTACTTTTGCTCGTCTGTTATACAGATAGGCCCCCGCGCTACCAAGCGCGGCAAACCCGGCAAGTATAATGCCAGCAGTTGCTCCATCGCTCAGTTGTCCGCCACTCTCCTCGTGTTGAACCGGCCTTCCGGTTTTGTCATACTGTGGCTCTGAATCATCGTCGTTAGTTGTGGCGGTATGTAATTGGCCGGTATTTGTTACATATGTTTGAGCTTGTGCGGTGCCTTGGTAGCCATTAAAAACGATACCAATTATTACCATCAAAAGTATGTTTTTCGTCTTCATTACACTCCCTCATACATCAATTGCGATAGGTATAAAATATTCTAGTGAATGCTATCAAAGTTGAATGGACGAACGCAATTAATCAGAGTTAAATGAGCAATTGTGTGTTGAGTTGTTGGTGTGATATGTCGAGCATCCGCCGCCTTTGCGTGCCAGGTTATCAACGATCAGACTAATGTCAGTTGCGTTGAGTATGCGGTCAAGTGGTACGGGGGACGGTGATTCATGTTTAATAGCGTTAAAAAATTGATTAAGCAGAGCTTGATGTCCCTTGTCCTGTTTGCGTGAGGCTTCAGTAAACGTTTTTGGCAGGCCGTAACCAGTCAGTGCAATAAAATCATCCATTATTATTGTTTTACCGTCGAAATGAATTTCCATAGATTCTTTTCCTGCGGTTGTGTTGCCAAGCGCTGTGTAGACCAGGGAACATAGTGAACCATCGCTCATATGAATTGTCGCGATGACGTTGTCGGTGACAACAAAGTTGGTTGACTGTGGTGAAATTGCCTGCACGCTGATTGACCTTGGTGTTGATTGTGTAAGGCATAAAAACAGATCAAAGATGTGACACGATTCACCGATGATGCGGCCGCCGTTGGCCTTCGATTGTATCCAGTGGGCAGGATCAAGGTAGCCAACATTCATGCGGTATGTAATCAATAGTGGTCCAGAACGTTGTGCGAGCGTACGCTCAATTTTTTGCACGAACGGCGAAAATGGTCGATTAAAGTCGACGCAAAAAAGGGGATGAGCGTGGGTTGATAAAAATGTTGAGAGTTGTTCAAGTTGATGGAAGCTTACCGCAGCCGGTTTTTCTACAAAAACCGCTTTTCCTGCGGTAAGTGAGTCGATTGCTTGTTGAGTATGAAGGTGGTGTGGCGTTGCGATAATGACGGCGTCGATTGATGGATCCGCCAGCGCGACGGTGTAGTCGTTTGTTGTTGTGTGCGCTTTGTAGAGCGGGCCAACGTTGAGTTGTGTTGTCGCATCAGTATCAACGATGGTATGGATGAACGTGTCGTTGCGCTCGGCCAGCATGGGAAGTAATTTTGTCTTGGCAAAGCCCCCTGCTCCGATGCAGGCGGCGTTTATTTTTTCAAGATTCTTTTTAAATAATATTAGGCTCGGTTGACTTTTGAGAGCTCCATTTTTGTCATTCCGTTGAAGAACGGGATCCAGGCTTTCATCTTGAACTTTAGTTTTTAACTTATCTGGATCCCCGCCTTCGCGGGGAAGACGATCTGGTTGATTAGTTGCTAAAAAGTCAACACTTCCCCTGTATGCCAGGACAATGCCCAAGTTAGTAGGGTTTTTCAGCTCGGCGTAGGCTTTGTGTGCATCTTCGATGGCAAATTCATGATCGATCAGGGGCGAGACGTCAATCTGTTTTTGTTCAATCATCTGGACGAAACAACTCATATTCCGTTGCTCGGTCCAGCGGACGTAGGCGTAGGGATAATCGATGCCATCTTTTTCATACGTTGTATCATAGCGACCGGGGCCATATGAACAGGAGATAAGAAAA
>JBAYHB010000059.1:0-8443 GCA_041666365.1 Candidatus Babeliales bacterium
ATTTTTTTTAATGTAAACGTCGACATAGGTCTCTCCTTTTTTGTGATTAGAACCTAAAATTGGAGAATCGCCTATGTCTTTTTATTCGTCAATTCATTTAATTCTTAAATTGCGTAAGTCCTGATTCTTAACGTTTTTGATACAGCACCACGGCCAATCTTGGTCCATTGTTATGCAGGTGTTGACCGCACTGGTGAAGTATCAGCGTTATGGGCGCTTGATCAACAGAAAAAGAGTAATGACCGGGCTCGCAAACAACTATCGATCTGGTACGGGTATAATGCCAGCAGGTTTCCAGCCAAGGATTTTTTAATCAAAATATGGCAAGGACGTGAATGGTTTGCCAAAGAATATGATCCTAAAAACTATCCACAGTTTAATTGCGACAAGCCCGATGGCACCGAAACCACGCCCTCACTTAATCAATAAAATTGGTGATCGGCGCGGCAAGAAAATCGGCAACAGGGATACCCTTGTCGCCAACGAGTAAGACACGGTTAGGTTTAAATTCCTTAACAAACAGATCCATCCCTGAACGATTAAATGTATCTGAGTTACTTTTGACTTCGATGGCAGTAATGCTGTCACCCCGCTTCAACACAAAATCAACTTCCAAATCACCCTCACGCCAATACGAAAGTTCGATCTGCGTCCCACGAATACTGTTGAGCAGATGGGCGCCAACTGTTGATTCAATAAGCCGTCCCCAATATGCCCGATCAAGCATGGCATCGCTAAAAGTTTTATTTGATTGAGCGGACATGAGCGCCGTATTAAATACCGCAAATTTTGGACTCGAACCACGTTGACGCACCGGCTGCGCAGCAAATTTTTGTAAGCCCTCGATCAGCCCAGCTCCGGCAAGCAGTTCCACATAGTGAGCAAGCGTTGTTGTGTTACCGTTATCCTGAAGTTGGCCCAGCATTTTAGTATACGAAAGTACCTGTCCAGAATAGGTGCATCCGAGTTGGAATAGACGACGAAGAAGTGCAGGTTTGTTAATTTGAGACATAAGAAGAATATCGCGTGAAATGGTCGTTTCGATGAGCGAGTCATTGATATAATTTTTCCATCGGGTTTGATCATGTTCATCGGCAAGCGAGGCGGCACCTGGATAGCCACCAAAATAGACAAACTTTTCCAGCGACCAACCAAAGATGGTCTGCATCTCGCCAAATGACCAATGGGTGACCGGTATAATCTCAAAACGCCCCGCCAAACTTTCAGTTAAGCCTTTTTGCACAAGCCATGGTGACGAGCCAAGAATCATCACCGTCAGATCAACACCATTACGGGTGTCTTCGTCCCACAATGACTTTATAAGATCTGACCAGTGAGGAATCTTTTGAATTTCATCGATAATAAAGATGCCCCCTTTACCTTTAACCACTTTTTGTCGTGCAATCTCCCACTGCTGCTGCAGCCAGGCAAGGTCCTGGAGCGTAACCATGTCGGCTGACACAAAATGGAATGGTTTATCAAGCAATTCGGTCACCTGGAGAGCAAGGGTCGTCTTGCCAACCTGCCGAGGACCGAGAAGGACCTGAATAAAACGGCGGGGTTCGCGAGCACGGTCGATAAGTTGGTTAAAGATGGGACGCTTTTGCATGATCAGTCCTTACGTTTAAGGATTTTTAGGATTTTACTCAATCTATTGAGTAAAATTACTCAACGCATTGAGTAAAGTCAATAATCATGCATTTTTGCTTGTTACAGCAACATTCCCTTAGCTTTACGCTCTTTCAATTCCCAATCAATGAGCGGAAGAAGCAGATCGTCAAGAACACCTTCCATCACGATATCGAGTTTTTTAAGCGTGACGTCGATGCGATGGTCGGTTACACGGTTTTGAGGATAGTTATACGTACGAATCTTTTCTGAACGGTCGCCCGAACCAATTTGTTGCTTGCGGTTCACGCGTTCTTCGGCTTCTCGACGTACTTTTTCTTGTTCAAACAAACGAGCCTGAAGCACCTTCATTGCCTTTGATTTATTTTTTGTTTGTGAGCGTTCATCTTGGCAAGTTACCACAAGGCCGGTTGGTATGTGCGTGATACGGATGGCAGAGTCTGTTTTATTAACGTGCTGTCCGCCAGCGCCGCCTGCGCGATAGGTATCGATACGCAAGTCATTCGGATTGATCGTAACATCAACGTCATCGACTTCAGGCAAAATTGCCACGGTCACGGTTGAGGTATGAATTCGTCCCGCGGTTTCAGTTTTAGGAACGCGTTGTACCCGATGCACACCCGATTCAAATTTAAGATATTTGTACACATCGCGGCCCTTGATGTAGGCAATGACTTCGCGATAACCACCAAGATCGGTCGTATGTGAATCGACAAGCGAAACTTCCCATCCACGGGTAAGTGCGTAGGCGCTGTACATTCTAAAAAGATCGGCTGCAAAAAGTCCAGCTTCCTGCCCCCCAGCACCGGAACGGATTTCCAAGAACACGGAGCGGTTATTACATTCATCTGCTGGATATAAAAAATCTTCAAGTTCTTTGGTGCGCTCGACGAGGCGTGCTTTTAATTCGGTAATCTCTTCATCATAGAGCGCCTTGAGCTCGCCCTCTTCTTTATCACGCTGGCTTTCAGCTTCGGCAAGCGCCTTTTCAACTTCATCAACTTTATTATGAAAGCTTAACACTTCAGATAGGCGGGCCGCTTTTTTTTGTAATTCAATGCGTTTTTTTTGATCAAGCGCGGCATCAGTAAGTTGCTCGTTTATCGTATCAAGCTCGCTTTGTAGAGATTTCCAATCAAGCATACGTCCCCAATCTTTATTTTATTCATAGAAAAATGGGCCTCATGTAGCCATGAAGCCCATCGTACTCTTTACTACCAACCGTTATTTTTTCTTGGCTTGAGCATAACGTTGTTGGAATTTTTCGATACGTCCAGCAGCGTCAACAAACTTTTGTGCGCCTGTGAAGAATGGATGGCATGAAGAACAAATATCAGATTCCAAGCGAGTTGATGTTGATATTGTTTGGAATGTGCTTCCACAAACACAGTGAGCTGTTACTTCGTGAGTCTTTGGATGTAGATTTTTTTTCATAAATAACCTTACTTAATACCCTTTTGCTTATGTTTTTCTTTTAACGTATCAATTATCGCTACAGGATCCACGTCAACGTGGCGACTTTTTGCCAAGTAACATGATGCAAAATCTGTCCACAGAATTACATTAAATGCCTGAGTCTCAAAAGTATCCCCCAAAACCGGCGGTTTGTAAAGAGCAACCCCCTTTTCCTTGCAAAGTTCGGTCGCCACCTGGACAGCTTTGACCATCTTGACAGGGAGAAAATCTGTGTAATAAAAGAGCACTAGAGGGGCATGGGTGACTTTGGTAAAGCCTACCAGTAAGTTATGACAAAGCTCTGGAAACACACTACTGACCGCATGGACCTTGCTGTTTTCATTGAATTGGGTCTGTGCACGGTAGGCGCAGGCAGCCACATCACCACTGACGCCCCACACATGAAACGTTTCGTACCCATTGGCAGCATATAAACAGTCCTTAAAAAACTCGATATCGGTAAACTTGAGGGTATATTTTTCGGCATGCTTAATGAACTGATCAACGATAGTGCGGCCACCAATAACACTAAGCTGATCGAGCAAGGTTAATAAAAAGCCTAAGAAATGGCCCAATGCTGAGCGTGGTGAAACCGATGCAGGAACCATGGCAAACGGCAGGTTTTTCGCCTCTGCAATCTCGATGGCTCGCCCCGCGTGCGCAAGCACTACGGTTGGAATAAACTTCTGATGCAATTGCTCCAAAACTTCCAATGTTTCCCACGTGTTGCCGGAGTATGAGATGACGATGGCAAGCGTGTCGGTCCCGATTGCCTGTGGCAGATCGATGCCGTCTATAACCCAGCTGATAACATCGGTTGAACGATCTAAAAACATTTTTGTTATGCGTCCGGCAATACCTGAACCGCCCATGCCAACAAATGCTATTTTTTTAATGTGTTTGGGCAACCGATGACCATTTTGCGTATAAAATGTTTCGGCCAACTCTATTCCTTCGCGCAACTTTTGCGCCCACAGGGTTGCTTCTTTGAGCATCATAGTCAAACTCCTTGATGATAATTGAAAATAATAAATACTCTAACCCGCTCGTGGTGAGCCTGTCGAACCATTCGAGCGCTCGCACCCTTCGACAAGCTCAGGGCGAGCGGCTTTTGTTGCTTATCCAATTTTTAATTCCTTCTTTAGCGCTACTGCGTCACGCTTAACTTCTTTATGAGGCGTCGTTTTAATGATGGCATCAAGTGCACGCGCTGCTTCATCCTTTCGCCCTACATGATATAAACATTTAACTTCATGCAGTTGTGCGAATGGAAGATTGCACGCATCTTGGCTGCATTTAGCAAACAGCCCCAAGGCATGTTCATAGTTACCTGCGTGCATAAGTGCCAATGCATAATTGTACGCAAGTACGTTGTCATCACGCTGCCGCTGATACGCTGCATCAAAAAAAGTACATGCCGTTTTATAATCGCGTTTATTATAATAACTACAGCCAAGTAAAAAAGTCGCTTGAGGAAAGTTTTTTTCTACACTTTTAAACACTGCAATCGCTTCATCAAACAACCCTAGTTCCTGCGATGCCATACCATATAAAATGCACGCCTCTTGATCGGGAGCATCACCTTTGAGCGCTCGCCCAAAGCAATTATGCGCTTCTTTTATCTTACCCTGCCGCTGGTAAAGTTGCCCAAGTTTACACAGAGCTCGGCTGTAATATGGGCGCAGCTCAACCGCCTTTTCGAAACAAATCTGCGCTTTATCAAACGCATTATCTTCAAGATGAAAGAGACCAAGATTATGGAAAAGTTCTGGATGCCCTTCTCCTATTTCAAATGCCCGCTGGTAATGGGACATCGCACGGTCACGCTGACCTCGTGAATGCCACACCGTTGCCATATTAATATGGGGTTCGGCATACCACGCATCACACACAACTGCTTTTTCAAACTGTTGCAACGCATCGTCAACCTTGCCCATCTCCATCAACGCCACGGCATAATTATTATACCCACGGGCCTTGCCGGGAGCTTTCTCTATAACATCTTTCCAGAATGCAAATTCACTGCTCCATACACGGTTGCGATAGAATGTCATGCACCCCAAGATGAACATAAGTCCGGCAAGCATGTACCACATGGAATGTAGTTTGTTTTTATTTTCCAGTGGCTTGAGTTGCTCAATGATATAATTAAAGCCCCATGCAAACACAAGCGCTAAAAGAAACATCATTCCTGGTGAGGCCATGTAGGTTTTGTAGTCACAAATTAATTCAGTTGAAGGAACAATTGACGCCCGTGGAAACATCGCAATGAAAAACCAAACAATCCCAAACGTAACCGGATGTGCTTTATCTCGCTTCCAGAGCATACACATACCTGCAAAAAGAGCACCAAGCACAATCAATGGCACAATAACATCGAGGCTAAAAACCGATTGTGCTAACTTTACCTCATAATCAAAACAAAGACTGAATGGCCATATAAAAATAAAAAGATAATGCAGCAGCACTTTGAATTGCGAAATAAAAAATGGGAAAAATGTAATCGGCTGATCAACAGCTGCAGTTAAAATATTACCACGATTGTTATGCACCGCAGCGCCAACAAGTGATGTAATATAACGCGGTCTAATGAGTCCAAAGAACGCTAGCAGCCCGAAGAGAAGCCCAGCATAGATTGCGTGCATCTGCCATCGTTTTTTTAATGATCCCCAATCTCCTTGGGCAATAAAAAACCAATCAACGAGCAGAATTAAAAATGGCAGAACAACAATCACTTCTTTTGTTCCAGCAGCAAGCGCCGTTAAAACCAATGACGCTCCATACCACCACCAATACTCGCGTTTGTTTGTTGCATCAACAGCCTTGATAAAGGCCGTTAACAAAAGCAATGCAAAGAAAGTTGCAAGCCCTTCAAGCCGCATCTGTATAACATAGGTAGCTGTTTGCGTCTGCGTTGGATGAAGCAAAAATAACCCACCGGCAAGCGTTGCAATAATAAGCGCACGCTCTTGGATCCATGGAAAACGATACAGTGCTTTGGCAAACCGATACACAAGAAAAAAAAGTAAAACGCCGCATGCTACATGCACGACTAAATTAAAACATCGGTATGCAAACGGCTGGATACCCCAGAAGCGATAGGTAATTTGATCCAGCACACGCGGAATCCATCGCGTACTAGAAAAAAACAACCCGGATGGATTGAACTCTTTGATATGGATGTAGTTGGTGATTGTTGGAAGATCATCAAAAATAAAACCGTACCAAAGGGTTGGATAATAAATTATAGCAGTCAGCACTGCAAGCCCTAGGGCTATGTACTGTTTTTCAGACAGCCACAAAAGCCACCCATTATTTTCTCTATTTTGCATATTAAAATTCTTTCACAATTACGTGCTCGTATGGTTCGACAAGCTCACCACGAGCGGTTTAGGGACCAATTTTAAAAGTTCAGTTGCCCGCCCATCCTGAGCCTGTCGAAGGATATGAGCGCTATCCTATGCACCTTTTTTCTGCAACATCGCCATTGATTTTTTAATATCACCAAGCGCAACGCTTCCATGCTGTGTGTTAACTTTGTGCTGCAAATCTATGCGTACTATTTCCGCACGAACAATCTTTTTAAAATCATCTGGAGCGTTGAATGCCAATAATCCATCGAGATATTTTTTTGCATCATCAACTTTATCCATATGTTCAAGACAATTGGCGACGCGTAAAAATGCTTGCGGAATTGGCTGCGGCAACTGCGTTACTTTTTTAAACATTTCATAGGCACGCACATGCTCATTTTTAATGATATAGGTCTCACCCAAGTTATAGGCATAACGGCCATCGAGGGGATAGTCACGTGCAAGGCGTTGATAAATCTTTTCTGCATAGTCATAATCCTTGTCCATAAATGAAGCGTTGGCCAAATTAAACCACACCTGTTGATCGGTGCATCCCTTTTTAAGAATCGTCTCAAATGCCTGGACAGCTTCTTTATATTTCTGAACACGCAAGCTCATTTGGCCAAGTTTGAAAAATACCTCTGGAACATCAAGATCACCTTTTGTCGCCTTCTTTAAATACGTCCATGATTGCTGATGATCATTTTTTTCTTCGAATAAACGAGCCAAATTATAGAACGCCTTGCCATAGTATGGACGAAGCGCAATAGCAAACTTAAGCGCTCGCTCAGCATCGTCATAACATTTTTTCTGCAAGAGAAGTGAGCCTAGGTTGTTGTAGGCCTCCGGATAGTTTGGACAAATATTAATTGCCGCTTTCAGCGAGTCAATTGCTTTGTCGGTATCACCTTTAAGTGAAAACGCTACTGCAATGTTGCTCAGCGGATCGGAGTAGTAACCATCTAAGTTGATCGCCGCTTGATATTCTCTAATTGCATCATCTATCTTGCCAGCCTCGCACAATGCAACGCCAAGGTTATTATGTGCGCGCGCTTTAAGCGGAGCCTTTTGTACATTATCTTGCCAGAATCCGACGCAACTTTTCCAAACAAGATTACGGGAGTAAGCACTGTAGCCTACAGGAAGCATAAAAGCCGTTATGAGCAAAAATTCCAAAGGCCACGCAACAACCTGCGCAGCCCAGGCACTCTCTCTGATAATCGTTGCTAAAAAATTGACCATATACACCAAAACTATTGCCAACAAAAACATAATGCCGGCAGATGCAAGGTAGGTTTTGTAATCACACACAAGTTCAGGTGATGGAATAATCGTTGTACGAGGTGCCATAATAATAAAGAACCAAAGAAGGCCAAATATAATTGCATGTTTTGTGCGATCGAAAAAATAAACGACCATGCCAATAAAAAGGCTCAATAATAACAATAATGGGAAAATAACATCCGCCTGGAAAAAGCTTGTTGCTGCTTTCCAATCATATTCAACGCTAATGTCAAACGGCCACACAAACATGGTGAGGTAGTGAACAACAACCTTAAATTCTGAAATCAAAAATTGGAAGGGTAAGACCACATCAAATGTTTGTGGCGTTAAAATGTTGCCACGATTGTTTCCCGTTGCCGCCTTAAGTTGTATAACATCGCCAACCATATGCGAGCCCATGTAATGAGTCATAAGCGCCAGAAAAAGCAGGGTAAAAACTATATGAAAAAGAATGCGCTGCTTAAATGATGCCCACGTCCCTTGTGCAAGAAAAAACCAGTCAACGATAATCACAAGAAACGGTGTCATGATAACAATCTCTTTGGTCCCACACGAAATAACGGCCAGAAGCATACACGCCGCCCACCAGGTATAACGTGCGTTGGTGTTGCTCTGAACAGCTTTGACAAAGGTATAAAGTACCGCAAGCATAAACAGTGATGCAAGGCCCTCAAGCCGCGCTTGAATAACATATGAAACCGTCTGCGTCTGGACCGGATGCA
>JBAYHB010000060.1:0-8189 GCA_041666365.1 Candidatus Babeliales bacterium
CATCAACAGCAGCGATTACTCGCTTTCTCAAATCAAGACTAAATATCATGCTTTTTCTCCTTTTAAAACACATGGTATTTAGATTAACAAATTTGAGCGGACTTTAAAGCAGGAAGCTATAAACCATGGTTTTCCCATGGTCAAACGGGTGGGGGGGGTGATTTTGTTTCAAAACGAGACAAAATGGCGGGTTTATTGCTCAATGAAAGCTTTATGAAGTCTAGAAAAATCCTGATAATTTCAGCATGGGAATGTTGAGATAATCGTTGATAAAATCCCTGCCAGCGGTATATTTCTGCTACTTACGGTTACGGCATAACAAATTTTGGGAGCGGGTGCTATCATGATCGACAGTTTTACTTTGCAGTGTTCATATAATTCGGGCTATTACAAGATTTACGATACTGCCTACAATCAGGCGTTTATTTTCTACGACGAAGACGAAGAGATATGTTTGGATGAGGTTATGTACTGCGCCCGCCAGCGGCCAGTTGTGGTCGACCTACTTGCCGCCAGCCTTGCCGATCGGCAGATATCCTAAGAAATATTTAAGATCATCATCACCGAATCTGATACCGCCACCAAAGAATGGGTTGGCGCTGTGTTTGCTATAAATATCATCGACACCGAAAGTGGAGTAGATATTTTTCAGGAAGTAGACTTTATTGAGCCATTTGACGTGAGGACGTGTATCATTCAGACGTCTGGTGCCTGACAGGTCGAAGGCTTCAATGGTGCTTATCCAGTGCATTTTGTCAGTGGCAAGCGGTACATAGTAATCGCAGCCAACGCCAAATGAGTTTTCGAACAATCCGATACGGAATGCTAAGCGGTCGAACCGTTTACCGAACTGGAGCCCAAAGAGGATATCGTTTTTGGTGCGACGGGTGCGTTCAATGGTGTCTGCGTATTTTATCTTCTTATCAAGTGTGATGCCCAACTGACTTGGATGAAGGACGTTGCCTTTTTCATCTTTGCGTACGTAATGTGTTTCTTCGCGTTTGATGCTTCCAAATTCGTCGGAAACAAGCTGGATGTTATAGAAACAATCTGAATTTGGACGGAGTTTTAATTCAAAGTAGCCCTTAGAATTCGAGTGACGGAGCATCGATTCAGTATGCATATCAACGTTGAGCATGAGCGCTTGTGTCTTGCTAACGTAATCTTTAAGGCCTCTGACCGTCTTTTTAATATCGGTATAGGTTTCATCTTCATTAATGAGTTTGCCAACCAGTCCCTTGCCCGTATTAATCTTTTCAACAACTTGGCCAGCTTCTTTAAAGGTATCGCGTGCTTGGACTGAGGCATCTTCAACTTGTTCAAATGCGGATCCAATTTTTTTGCTCGCGTCATGGATATCATTTTTAACTTCTGGGATGCCTGTTTTCAGATTTTGCACAGATGTTCTGAGGTCTGCCAAGGTGACATTGATGTTGTCTTGATTCTCTCGAATAGTGGTTTGCAGAACTTTTGAGAAATCAGCAAAGCGTTCAGTTGCTTTTGTGATAGAAGTAAGCGCTTGTCGCATATCGTTTTCAGCTTGGCGAGTAGCAAATACGCTTTTGAATGATGAGGCAATGTCGTGGATGCTCGATGCAATATCTTTAAATTGATCAAGAAGTTCGCCGACGCTTGCAGGTGTTCGACCTGGCATTGAAAGCGTGCTGCCGGGCATCAGGAATCCGGTCGAGGGGTCACCTGAATCAATGACCAATGTCTTGGTGCCAATCAAACCTTCTTGATGGACCATAGCGTAGGCGTTTTTAGCCAGCTTATAATTTTTATTGATGTCCATGATGACTTCAGCGCGTCCATCATTTAAAAGATCAATCGAATCAATCCAGCCGACTTCAACACCGGCGATTTTTACGGAGGCTCTGACCGCAAGGCCACCGACGTCATCAAAGTACGCTTTGTACATGTTGAATTGGTCGCGGTCCAGACGGAACGCACGAATACTGATGCTCAGATAAATAAAGATTGAAATGGCGATCAGAATAAAAATGCCAACGCGCGTTTCTGCTTTCATTTTTTTCCTACCACCTGTTATAACCAATAAAGCCTGAGAATTTTGAATTTCTCTTTTGGCTTATCGGAAGATTTAGTTTTATTTTTTTGAGTTGCGTCCGCTTGATCATTGCTTCCGGACTCCTCATCTACTTTTTCCTCTTTTGTCAGCTTGACAACTACAAGAAGCGTTTGCTCTGCCTGTCCAACTTTTCCATAAGATAACACAGAATACACCTTAGGCTCAAATTCTTTAGAAAAAATATTTTTTAATGAATTCATAGCCTCTGGTTTTGGCTTGGAACCGTAGATAGGTTCAAGCGTTTTCCAGTGGGCATCCCAGTCCTGAGCCATTTCTGGTTTCAGATCGGTGACTATTTTTTTATAATCTTCTTGTTTGCGGACTGCATCATTGGCCATTGGGCGATCAAGACCGATCGCTGCACACAGCGCGTCAGAGAGCCAGAGCACATTTATCTTGTCGTTTGTCGTCCAGGTTGTGAACATGTCTTGAAGTGTGATTATATCATTGGCCATTTCTTTATCTTTTTTTGTTGCTGGTGGCGTAGGTGGATGATACAAAACGTCAATTTGATTAAGTCCATCAACTGCAGAGAGTTCGGTTATATCATCAAGTTTGCGTTGCCGTTTTTTTAAATACTCAAGAAGCTTTGTGTGAATTTCTCCAGATTTAAACGTGCCATGTATTTCAAGCGCTTTAAGTCGGCCGTCGTAGTCTGGTTTAAATTCCTGTTTTTTGAAGTCAAAAATTTCATTAATGTTTAATTTCCCATCTTCAGCAGAGATACATAGTTTCACTTGTCCATCAATGCCATCGATGGCTTCATGCAGGTCAAATGTTTGCCAGCGATTAAGATGAGGAAGAACGCGAGAAAGAAATACCTTCTGCGATTTCTGGTCGCCGGGATTGTGGGTAAGCTCTGCGATCGCAAGTTTTATGCCCCCGATAGCAAGAACCTCCGCTTGTTGGCGCTCGATCATGGTTTGAATGAACTGTGATCCGACGTACACATTACGTATAAGTTGTTGCGTCAGTAGCATGATGACGGAGAGCATGAGTAGAGCTATGACAATAATTGAACCGTGGCTGCGTTTCATACGTCACCTCCTGTTTGCGTTGTAGTAGTATCTGAAGGGGAGAGCGGCGACTGATTTTTTGCAGCGTTTGCATCAGTAGTTGTCGTTGTTTTTGTATCGTGTGCCAGCGTTGGATAGGAAAAAATAGGAATCGTTATGTGTGCCTCGTGCCATGATGTTGCCTGATCATTCCATATCTGAAGGTATACCTCGGCTGACTGAGGTACAACGCTATGAGTATCTTCTTTATTATTTTCCCCCCATGTGAATGAACGAGCTGGGACTTTTACTTCTTTGCCGTTGCTTCCTTTTTCTTTTTTCTTGTAGGTGTATTCGATAGAAAAGAATTTTAGAGTGCTCGCTATGGTATGAGATGTAATTGCGGCTGTTGGGTCTTTGCGGATTGCTTCTTCGTTCTCGATGGCAAATGTATTTTTCAGATCACTAGTTTCTTTGCGTACGAGCGTAAAACTTTGCATTCCGTTATTCAGGCCCTTGTTAGGTGAGAGTTGATAGACTATGCGCACAAGCCGTGGCTTATGGTGACCATAAATTTCAAGGGGACTTGTGGCGATAAAGCTAACAAGTTTTAAAGGCGTGAGTTTTTTATTATTGATCTTCAAGGTATCGGAGCGCTGATCGACTTGAGCTATAAAGCTTGTTCGTGCTGCCTCTTTTTCTTGGGAAGTTTTTTTCTCTTTAGTATCGCTTGAATCAGCTGCTTGTTGTTGATTTTTGTCATCGGTTTTTTCCAATGGCGCCAGTTTTGGAATGTAGGCGGTGGAAAGGTCTTTTTCCAGTTGGTTCAATAAAAGGCAAGTGGTACGATTATGCGCCATGATCATGCGTGTGCCTTCAAGATAGCGGACGCTACTGCGGTAGGTTTGCATGATGCCCAAAATGATGAGTGTTGAGATTGAAAGAGATATTAAGACCTCAATAATAGTGAAGGCGTTGGATAAAGTGACCGCTCGTCCTGAGCTTGTCGAAGGATGCGAGCGCTCATATGGTTCGACATGCTCACCATGAGCGGAATATTTAGGCGAGAGAAATCGAATACGCGCGAACATTAGGCCTCCTCTTTTTTAGGAGGTTGCAGGACAAAAGAGATCATTTTTTCTTGCCGTGGTGAGCCTTCATAGCTCCAGGCTGCTTCGGTTTGAATGATGGAGATAAGATCTTTGAGGGGAGCAAGATTTGATTTTTTATTAATCTCAATGAGTTGGGTCGTAATTTTTATCCCTGTTTCTTCATCTTTTGTTATGTGGGGGCGCATTGATTCCAGCTGTTTGCGTTTTTTATCATCGAGCACAAACGCAAGAAGTCGTTGCTTGATCAGTCCTATTTTTTCTATGAGATTGTCATTCCGTTGTACGCGTGTGAGCGATCGGAATTGAAGTTGTGAAATTGAGGTTACCGTAACGGTCAAGATGAGCATGGCGAGCATGACTTCGATAAAGCTAAATCCATGTTTCATTAACAACTCCGGTTACGGTTTTATAAACCCATCTTCCATAGTAAACATACCAGAAAAGGGTTCGAGTGTAAGTGTAACGCCCTTTTCGTCCGGTTGGTTTTTATGGAAGAGGTGTAAGGTAATATCTTGCGTCAGCCCATCGGGAATAATGTAGCAGTAGGCAACGCCTTTTTCATCTTCAACTAATGTTTTCACTTTTTCATTAAAGAATGCTTTGAGTATGATTGATTCATTTAATGTATAGGTTGGATCAAAGTAGTATGACGATGCGGTTGTGTATGCTTTTTTGCCTGGATGTTCTTGATCAGGATTTTCTTCTTCAACAGTGATATCTACTTGTTGTTGGTTTTTGGTAAAGGTCAGACGATAATTTTTATGATGGGCAATTGCTTCGTGGCGGGCGAAGGTGACAAGATTGTTGAGATCTTCAACGACAGTTGGCCATTCGGCCTTTGGTGTTCTGTGGGTAAAACGAGGAAGGACAAAGGCTGCCATGACCCCGATAAGGGCCATGACAACCATGATTTCAATAAAGGTAAATGCCGCTCGATGTCCGTGCACGCATTAAACTCCTGTTGATTGTGCGCTTGGATCATTATCGTCGCCAGTTGTGCCTGGATAGATGATCTCAAGATATTTATAGGTTCCCTTGTTCTTTATCGCAGGGCGGTTGTAGATAAAGTCTATTCCACCTTGGCTGATCGCGTCATCGCCACCATCAACATAAGGCCAATGACCCTTACGACGGAAGGTGTCATCATTAGGACGAGGATTTTCGACCAATGCTTTTAGCCCTTCGCGTTGGGTAGGGAAATCGCCAAGATCCATTTTGTATTGGATAAGGCCATCTTTGAGCGAAACAAATTTAAGACTAATTTTTGTTTCGTCGCTCTTTCCGATCCAGCGTGCAAATTTTGGAGCAAGAAAAGCCATGATAATCATTATGATGCCGACGACCATCAATATTTCGATCATCGTAAAACCTGGACTACGCTTCATAGAAATTCCTTTCGGGTTAAATTCCGGCTAAATCGCCAAGACTCATTATTGGTAAAAATATTGAAAGCACAATAAACACTATAACAACGCCCATAACCAATGTCATGATGGGCGCTATTTTCGACGTTAAACTATCAGTCAATTCAGTTAATTCATTATCATAATCATTGCCAACGGTCATGAGCATTTCAGCGAGCTTGCCCGACTGTTCGCCCGTGCTGATCATGTAACTTGCGATACTTGGGAAAATTCCTGTTTCGCGCAGGTAGGTAGCGATTTTACCTTCTTTTATGATTTTGTCACGAGCATTGAGTAATTTTTGCGTGAGTACTTTATTGTCAACGATGTTGCATACGATATCCAGTGCTTCAGAAAGATTAACGCCACTTTCAAGGAGCATGCCAAGGGTTTTACTGAATTGTACAACCGCTTTGGTTCGAGAAAAATAAGAAGTAAGTGGAAAGCGCAGCAGTAGTTCATCAATTGTATATTTACCTGAGGCCGTCGATTTCCAATACGAGAAAAGTATGCCCCCGCCGATCATAAACGTCAGGATCAAAAAGTAATGTCCCATGAGGAAATCGGATGTCACCATCAATATTTGTGTTGGGAGCGGGAGCGATTGTCCCATTTGATCAAACATTCCTTTGAATTTTGGAACGAGGCCTGTGAGCATGCCGACAACAACAACGCCGGCAAAACTGAGCATCATGATGGGGTATGCCATCGCTTTTTTGATGCGTTTTTTTGTAGCCTCTGCTTTTTCTAGATAGTCGCTTAGGCGTTCAAGGATAGGATCGAGTTTGCCGCTTGCTTCACCGGCTTTGACCAGTTGTATGTAGACATTTGAGAAAACGGTAGGGTATTTACCTAATTCTTTAGAAAACGGTTCGCCGGACTTGATGCCGTCTTTTGTTGAGATCAGTATTCGTTTGAATTTCCCGTCGAATTGTTCAGTTAAAAGTTCAAGCGCCTGAAGTAGGGGAACAGCTGATCTTAAAAGGACCGCCAGCTGTTTGGTAAAAAGAATAATAGTTTTAAGTTCGATAGGCCGCTCAAAAAGACTTTTGAATGTAAATTGGCCGCTCATGTCGCTGGAGATTTCACTGATTTTGACCGGCATTAATCCTTGCCCCTTAAGAAGCTCTTTTGCATTTTGTAAAGATGTTGCATCGATTGTGCCAGAGACCCTTCCTCCGCGTCGATTAAAGGCATCATACTGGTAAAGAGCCATACTTGCTTCTCCTCAACTGATTAGTTGGTTCAATTGCTTTATGAGAAAATACTTGCAAAAAACAAATGGTAGTTGCTAAAGTCGTTTAGTTCATAGACTGTGGAGTTGTCCATATAATAGAGGTACTCTAGCAGAAAGGTAGATGTAATGAAAACAAAAATTATTTTGGGGATTTTTTCCTTTTTTACGGCGCTAACTGTGGCATTACAGCCTGCTCCGTTGCCGCCATCCGTTGAGGCGGCGGCATTTGCCAAAGCCTTTAGTCAAGAAATGCCTTCACAATTATGTTGCCAGACCATGAAGAATGCACTGGAAAAAAACACACCACAATTGTTTGATGTTGCATTAGGTCAGCGCCGGGTAGGGGTGAATGTTGCCGCAAAGAATTTTAACGATTCGTTTATGGAGTTTATCAAACGTGTCTACAATCACGAATGTTATGCCCAAGTACTTTCTCAAGATGGGGCAGATCTGGTCCAATTTTTAGATCTGACTAAAGAGGCTGCCCTTGATCCGCAGGAAGCGTACGTTGGCCTGCGATTATTTACAAACAAACTTAAGGCGTCTGAAGTTATTGATGATTCGGTTCTCGATCAGATACTTCCTTCAATCATAAAAAATATGGCGCATTATTTCAGTGAAGAGACCAAGGCTGATGATGGCGGCATCGATTTCATTAAAAAGAATATCGAAAATATTATTCTCATGCAGCTCACTTCTCATCTTGACCAGTTCCAGAAGATGCCAGAGACATTTGTATCAGATGTATCTGGTCAGATTGCCTCGGCGCTTCAAAAACAGTGGAAGACCGCTCAAAAGAAAATGTGCACAACAGCTGAAGCTAAGGTCCGCCTACGTATGGGGATAAATAAATTTCTTGAACTTGCGCTCAGCAAACTTGTGTGGAGTCCAAAATTCCCTGAAACCATTTGGCCTTCATTTTTAAATATAGCGGACAAATTACAACTCTTGGGCGTCCATAAAATTATCGATCACATGGATGATATGGATGACCTCTTCTGGACCCTGACCCATCGTTTTTGTTTCTTTCTTGATTTGACTGGTGGGGCTCTTCCAGTTGCAGTGCATGATGTTATTGAACAGCAGCTTGCAACAAAAGCGGTGTATTTCTTAGAGATGAAAGAACAAGATCAAGGTATTACAAGCAAGAAAGAAATTCTTGCCGGAGCCCTCCTTAAAAGCAGAATGCGCGCGATAGCTTTTGAACGTAAAGGTTTTGTAGCGTAAGACTGAAAAATAAAAAAGGAGCTTGAGATGAGTGTGCCATAGCAAGCTTTATGGCAGATGAGGGAAGGCCCCTCGAAGTCGCTCTCCAGAGAGCGGCTTCAAACCGCCATAAGCGGCTGTTGTAAA
>JBAYHB010000061.1:0-8013 GCA_041666365.1 Candidatus Babeliales bacterium
AGACCAGAGAAGATTTTTATTAGCAAGCAACAAAAAGAAGGTTTTTCTAACCATTTGACCGGCAAAGTTGTTAATATCATCTACTACGGACGGACAACTCAGTATCACGTCAAGTTGCGTAACGGCCAACTAATCACGGTCTTTGAACAGAACGAAGAACACTTCCCGCAAGAAAATATTGATTACGATGATAACGTTCACTTGTACTTCCAAAAGGAAAATATCGTTCTATTGGAGCACTAGATGAAATTTTTAAAGCATATTATCACTGATGAATATCCCTTCTTACTGGCCTGTCCAACGTTTTTATGGGAGTTCATCTTTCTCTATCTACCTCTTTTTGCATTGCTTTTCTTTAGTTTTCTTGATTATGGAACAACCTACGATTCACTTAATTTCACCCTCGTACATTACACAACCATTTTTAAAACAATCTATTTCAGAGTCATTATCGATTCGTTTATTTTGGCGACAGCTACGGCAACACTTTGTTTTTTTATCGCCTACCCCGTCGCCTATTTTCTTGCAATGAAGGTGAGCAAACGTTTCCGTACATTTCTCCTCTTTTCGCTCATCCTGCCATCATGGACAAGTTTGATTATTCAAATTTATGCATGGTTTTTCTTGCTTGAAAAAAATGGCCTTCTGAGTCGGACCCTCTGTCAACTTAAGCTTATCTCGCCAACCACGCATCTCTTGAACAACTATTTTTCTATTTTAGTTGGCATGGTCTCTTGCTTTTTACCTTTCATGATTTTGCCTATTTATGCCGTTCTTGAAAAAATGGATAAAAAGTTTCTTGAAGCTTCTGCCGATCTTGGCGCTGGCCGCTTTGAAACATTCAAACGCGTTGTATTCCCCATTTCGCTCCCAGGGGTTTATACCGGTTTTCTTCTTGTGTTTATTCCAGCGTTTGGCGAGTTTGCAATTCCTTCAATGCTCGGCGGCGCTAAAAATATGTTTTGGGGTAATGCTATCGTCGATAAATTTCTTATCGCTTGCGATTGGCGTTCAGGTTCGGCGCTTACCTCTATAGGTATATTTTTCCCCGTGTGCGTACTGACATGCATCTACCTTATCTTCAAGATTATTAAAGCTGTGCGTCAACCAAGATACTTGAAAAGCGCTCATGCCGGTCAACCTTTTAAAGATTTATTGATGTAAGGAAAATGGACATGGTTGATAATAAAAGATTTTTCCTTAGATTTATTCACCCCGTGTATGTCTCTCTCATTTATCTGTTTCTCTACCTACCCATTATCATTTTGGTGCTTTTTTCATTCAATGAATCAACAGTATCAATTAAATGGGTTGGATTTTCATTGCGATGGTACCGTGAACTTATAAAGACGCCTGAAATCATTGCAGCGCTTCAGACATCGCTCATTGTTGCGTTTGTTTCAACGTTTCTCAGCGTCCTGCTGGGTACCTGTTTTGTTGTCGCAAGCAAGTGGTGGAAAAATACATGGCCGTTTCATCTCTTCTATGCAAACATTTTGTTACCTGAAATTGTTCTTTCGATCGGCATCTTGAGTGTTTTTACTTTTTTCCAGATTCCCGTTGGCTATGGCAGCTTGATTGCCGGCCACACATTGCTTGGCCTCGGCTACGTTATTCCAATCGTACGAGCACGCTTCGTTGAACTCGATCCAATTTTAACCGAATCATCACTCGACCTTGGTGCAAGCTATATAACAACATTCAGAAAAATTATTATTCCGCTGCTTAAACCATCACTTCTGGCTGCAGGGCTGCTTACGTTCACCCTTTCAATGGACGACTTTCTTATTTCATTCTTTTGCTCAGGCCCCAACGTACAAACGCTTTCAGTCTACGTTTACTCAATGATACGTACGGGCGTTGATCCAACGATTAATGCGCTTTCGTGTTGTTTCCTTGCGATTAGTAGTTTACTTGTACTGCTTATCTGTTCATTTAAAGTCGTTGATCAGGTGCTTACCTATGAATAATCAAACACCGGCAACCGCAACATTTTGGCTTCGTTTTATTTCCAAAATAAGCATCATTATCTTTTATCTTTCGCTTATTCTCACCGCTTTGTATTTGCCCCATTTGCTTGAATTCATAGCACCACAGAAATCTTTAACCGTTTATGCCTTCACCGAAATGGTTTCACCGGCAGTTGCAAAAGAATTTGAAGCAAAAACGGGCGTCCCTGTAAACATTAAATATTTTCAAACCAATGAAGAACTGCATGCCAAACTGAGCATTAGCAAAGGCAGCGGATATGACGTCATCGTCGCTTCTGACTATATAATCGAATCGCTCATCAAAGAAGAGCTCCTATTACCACTTGAACGCAATAAGATATCAAATGTCCCACAACTTGATCAAAACCTCATGAATCATTTTTTTGATCCCAACAATCGCTACTCACTTCCACTCGCATGGTACACGTATGGCATTGTTTTTGATAAGAGCCTGCTTACCCATGCCGACACCGTCATAGATCTTGAGCTTCTTTTTAACAATCCTGTCGACACATTCGGGCGCGGCATAACAACAAACCCTTATAAAATTTGTATGTTCGATGATCCTCGCGAAGCGATCATGTTTGCCTCACTGTATCTTTTTGGTACTGTAAAAAAAGCGTCGCCCCAAGATTTTGAGCTCATGGAAAAAACATTGATCACTCAAAAAAAATGGATTGAAAGCTATACCAGTTCAAGCTTGCAGTATTTTCTTTTCTCAGGCCTTTGTCCGGTTGCTATCACCTCGAGTTCATATATGAAGAAAATATTAAAAATATCTGATCGCTTTGGTTTCCAGATTCCTCTCCAGGGCAGTATTTTGGTTATCGATAACCTGTGCATCTCAGCCCAAAGTCGCAATACAGAACTTGCCCATCAGTTTATTAATTTTGTTCTTTCAAAAGACTCCGCTATCGCTAACAGCTCAACCTATGGCTATAACTCTTCAAATGTCCAAGCGTATCAGGCGGCAGACAAAGCGTTTTTAGATAACCCTCATTTTTTCCCAAACCAAGAGATGTTTAAAAAATTACATATCCTCCGTCAGGAGTATTTTCCTAAAGAAGTTATTGAAAAAATTTGGCTCAGTGTAAAATTCGCATAACCTTTTCACAGAAGGAATATCGATGGCTCTTCACAAATATCTATTCAAAAAATGGCTTACTAAGTATCGTGCAAAAAAAGATCATTTTGTTGCTGTAATCGAAAAGCAAAAAGAAAAAGGTCGCTCCAAAGACTCAACGCACTGCTCGCATCTTCTCGCGGCGCTTGAAGAAGATCTTCAAACAATTTCAAGAATTGAACAGGAAAAAGGCACCTGGTGGACCTATACTCGTGCAACCCGCCGGTTCAAACGCAACTTTAAAGAACTTGATGAACTGACTAAACCTATCTGGCGCCAATGGACCGAGTCGCTTGTCTTTGCAATCATTGTTGTTTTGATCCTAAAAAATTTTGTTTTTGGTCAATACCTAGTTCCAACAGGTTCAGCAGAGCCAACTATTCTTGTTGGAGACCACATTCTCGGCAACAAAATGGCCTATTATTTTTCTGATGTTAAACGTGGTGAATATATTATCGTAGATGATCCTATGTTTACTTATGACAAATCCAATATCATAAAATATGCCTGGCAAAAATATGTTGGGTTTTTTGCCGTTCCTTTTCTAGGTCTTTCCGCTGGCCCTATCAGTTGGACAAAACGTGTTATTGGGCTACCTGGAGATACCATCGAAGGTAAAGTTGAAAACGGCAAACCGGTTATTTATTTGAACGGTAAAAAACTCGATGAACCCTATATTAATCCTTATCCACTTATTCATGTAAGTAAAACTGTTGGCTTTTTTGATCGTGATAGTTTTATTGGCTCATTCATGCCATCATTTTTATTAAAAGGCCACTCCGAACATGCCTCACACGGAGAAGTAAAGTATACCTATGATCCAGCTCGTACCCTTGACGATCAACCATTTTATAAAAACTTTACCAATGAAGAAATTGTACACTCATCAATCAGTGGTGAAGCTATCATGACATATCCATTTACACCTTATCATCACGATGTATTCGGTCCATTCACCCTTGCACCTGGTAAATATTGGGTAATGGGAGACAACCGTCAAAATAGTTATGATTGCAGATTTTGGCTCTTTCTTGATCGCAGTACCATTCAAGGTCGCGCAGTTTGTAACCTCTGGTCGCTCGATACTCAAGAAGCTTTTTGGGCGTTTGAACTTATCAAGCACCCCATCACCTTTTGGACAAAGGCCGTCCGTTGGAATAGATTTTTTAAAGTAATCAAACACGAACCGGGAACTCCTGTTGAAATAAAATAAGGAAATATCAATGGCTCTTCATAAGTATTTATTTAAAAAATGGCTCGCAAAGTATCTCGAAAAAAAAGATCATTTTGTCGCTGTAATCGAAAAGCAAAAAGCAAAAGGTCGCTCCAAAGACTCAACCCACTGCTCACACCTTCTTGCCGCACTTGAAGAAGATCTTCAAAAAATTTCAAAAATTGAACATGAAAAAGGAACCTGGTGGACGTATACTCGTGCAACCCGCCGGTTCAAACGAAACTTTAAAGAACTTGATGAACTGACTAAACCTATCTGGCGCCAATGGACCGAGTCGCTTAGCTTTGCCATCATTCTTGTTTTGATCTTGCGTAACTTTGTTTTTGGGCTTTACCATGTGCCAACCGGATCAGCAGAATACACAATCTTGGTCGGCGATCGCATCCTTGGTAACAAAACAACCTACTATTTTTCTGACATTAAACGAGGCGATTATATCATTCTCGATGACCCTCGATTCACCTACGATAACTCCAGCAGTATAAATTATCTATGGCAAAAATATGTTGGGTTCCCCATTCCCCTTTTGGGACTTTCTTCGGGACCTGACAGCTGGACAAAACGTGTTATTGGACTACCTGGCGATACCATCGAAGGTAAAGTTGAAAACGGCAAGCCGGTCGTCTACCTGAATGGTAAAAAACTTAACGAACCATACATCAATCCATACCCTCTCATTCATGCAAACAAAACTGTCGGTTTTTTTGATCGCGATAGTTTTATTGGTTCATTCATGCCTTCGTTCCTTCAAAAAAGAGCTCCTGCTCACGCTCCTGATGGCATCGTTAAGTATACCTACGATCCAACACACGCACCGTACGATCAACCATTTTACAATCTCACCAATGAAGAAATCGTCCGCTCATCAATCAGCGGCGAGCCAATTATGACGCAAGCGCTTACGCCGTGTCATCACGATGTATTCGGACCATTCACCCTTGCACCTGGCAAATATTGGGTCATGGGTGACAGCAGGCAAAATAGCATGGACAGCCGCTATTGGCTCTTTCTTGATCACAGCGCCATTCAAGGTCGTGTAAGCTGTATTCTTTGGTCAGTTGATAGTGAAGAAATGTTTTGGGGCTTTGAGCTTATCAAACATCCTATTAATTTTTGGCTTAAAGCAGTTCGTTGGAACAGATGTTTCAATGTTATCAAACATGAACCAGGAACTCCTGTCGAAACAAAGTAAGTGGCATCATGCAACAACATCCCAATGACGGAATAACCAATAATCAAACGACTCATGCTCGATCGCAGCGTTACACAATGCTGCGATTGGGTTTTCTGATTGTTATTGTCACTCTAATTGTACACGCTATCGGTTGGCATTATCCTGTCCGCACAGGCGCATGCGAGCCAACTCTTTTGGTTGGCGATAATGTATGGGTGCATAAACTTGTCTACAAACTCTCTACCGTTCATCGGGGTGATCTGATTATCTTTGATGATCCAGAATTTGATTACAACACAACCGCATGGTACGCACCATTGCTTGGCAAGGGGCCTTCAATTCAGATCAAACGCGTCATTGCCATCCCAGGCGATATGATTGAGGGACGCATTGAAGAAGGCCGGCCGGTTATCTATCTCAATGGTAAAAAATTCGAAGAACCGTACATCAATCCATTCCCTCTTATTCGATTAAAAAAAGAAGTCGGGCTGATTGCTGCACGACGACTATGGCATATGACGATACCGTGCAGCATGCGAAAGCACTCAAAATATGTTCTGTGTTCATACGACCAAACTAAATCGTTTGAGCAGCAACCGTTTTATCGGATGACGCAAGATCAAGTAGTACGCCATCCGGTTACTCATGAACCGCAACTCTGTCGTGCCCACACGCCTAGTTCTGCCATCGATTTTGATAACGCATCATTTTTCTATTCCGTCGATATCTTTGGACCATGCCGCATTCCCGAAGGTCATTATTGGGTGATGGGTGACAACAGACAAGCCAGCCGCGATAGCCGCTACTGGGGACTTCTTGACGGACGCTATATTCGAGGCCGTGTAAGTTGTATACTGGTATCAGTTGACAGTTATAATCGAACCTGGCTCTTTGATGCATGCACGCACCCAATTACTTTTTTACAACAACAGATCAGATGGTCACGATTTTTTAAATATGTGGAAACATATAACTTAAAGTGAGTTTGCCATGAATAAGAATAAATTTTATATCACAACACCTATCTACTATGTTAACGCCAAGCCTCACCTCGGCACGCTCTATACCACCGTGCTTGCCGATATTCTTGCCCGCTGGCACAAATTGATTGGCAAAAAAGTTTTCTTCCTCACGGGTACTGACGAGCACGGACAAAAGATCCAAGAGCGTGCCGAGTCTCTCAACATGACCCCACAAGCGCTCTGCGATTCAACCGTTCCTGAATTCAAAAAAACATGGCATCGCTATGAGATTGGTTATGACAAATTTATCCGCACAACCGATCCAGAACATGTCAAAGCAGTACAAGCCTGGGTGACAAAGATGCAGGAGCTGGGTGACATTTATAAATCACATTACACCGGCCTTTATTGCGTACCCTGCGAAAGATTCATCAACAACACTACAGACCTCTTGTTCGATCAGGACAAAAAACAACTCTGTCCTATGTGTAAGCGCCATCTGATAGAAATGGCAGAAGAAAGCTATTTTTTTCGGCTCTCTGCTTATCAAGACCAACTCATTGACTTCTATGAACAGCACCCAGATTTTGTCACCCCTAAAGAGCGTCTTAACGAAATTATTTCATTCGTGAAATCTGATCTTAAAGATTTAAGTATCTCACGCAAAACGGTCAGCTGGGGAATTCCATTTCCTGGCGATCCATCGCACACCGTCTATGTCTGGGGCGATGCGCTTAACAATTACTTGAGCGCGATAGGCTGCTGGGGTACAGATGCTGCAGACAAAAAAAACTGCGATTTTTGGTGGCCAGCTGATGTTCACTTGATGGCAAAAGATATTGTCAGATTTCATGCTGTGTATTGGCCAGCATTTTTAATGGCAGCACAATTACCACTTCCTAAAAAATTACTTGTTCATGGCTACATCATGATGGGCGACCAAAAGATGTCTAAATCTTTGGGTAATGCAATCGATCCTGAAACGCTTGCCTATCGTTATGGCGTTGAACAGATTCGTTATTATCTTGCCCGTCAACTACCGGTCAACCAAGACGGTCAATTCTCAATCAAAGATGTTGAAGAACGTATCAGTGCAGATCTTGCAAACAACCTTGGCAACTTGCTCAACCGTACAACGTCGCTTGCCCTTGCCAACGGCCTGGCTACAGTTACTCCTCAACAAACGCTTGAAACGTCATCAACGGCTATCAAAGAAAAAGCTGAAGAAATGTTCAGAATCTTTTCGGAAGAAATGAACAAATCATCGCTCCACATTGCACTTGCAGAACTATGGAAATTTATTTCAGAGGTCAATGCATACTTTCATACCCAACAACCATGGGTCCTAGCCAAGACCAACAAAGAACTGTTTGCTGAAGTCATTCACACAACCTGCCAAAGTTTACAGGCTATTGGTATCGCCCTATGGCCGTTTATGCCAACCAAAATGGATCAATTACTTTCATCAATCGGCCAAACATTTACGCTTGGAACTACCTATGAAGCTCAATTACGCAAAAACACCTGGA